>DYHC01000353.1 GCA_020724325.1 Melioribacter roseus | reverse complement strand
GCTCAAATCTAATCAAAAAAGGTGAAGTTTTGGAGAGAGAAAAATTTTTTTCCGAATCATTGAAAGAAAGTTCTGCGGTTAAATTAGAAATAGAAAAGAAATGTAAGGCAGATGTATTAAAAGCTGCTGACATTGTTAAAGAAGCTTATAAAAATGGTAAAAAAGTATTGCTTTGCGGAAACGGAGGAAGTGCGGCTGATTCCCAGCACATTGCTGCAGAATTGATGATACGCTTAAGTCATGATGTTAAACGTCCCGCTCTTCCGGCAATTGCTCTTACTACCGATTCATCAAATTTGACAGCTGGTGGAAATGATATTGGTTTCGAAAATGTTTTTGCAAGAAGCATAGAAGGTCTTGGTAATGAAGGAGATGTTTTAATTGCAATATCTACAAGCGGTAATTCAGGAAATATTATTAAAGCCGCTGATAAAGCACGTGAGAAAAAGATGGTTGTAATAGGATTTCTGGGAGCCAATGGCGGCAAACTCAAAGACAAAGTTGATCTTCCAATTGTTATACCTTCAGAAAATGTACAGAGAATTCAGGAAGGTCATATTACAATTGCACATATTATATGCGAACTGGTTGAGAAAGAATTATATACAGTAGATTTCTGAAAAATTCAGTAATGTCATATCGAAGGGGCGAAGCGACTAAGGAACTAAGAATAGATTCTTCGCCTCACTTCGTTCGGCTCAGAATGACAATACACATTACATTGTCATTCTGAGGATCCCGACTTGTCGGGGGACTGAGAAATGACAGGCGATATCTTTCATAGCTTACAATCAATTTCATCATTTAAATCTGTGTGCCTTTACTCTCCTGATAGCACACAGATCGAACTGTTAACCTTGATAACCTTGAAGGTCATCAGGAAATGAAAGGCATTCCTTAACCTTCAAGGTTTAGGTTTGATTCTCCCGAATAATCTGCTGAAATTAAAATTAACGGTTAACTGTGTTAAACCGATGACTTATAAAAATTGAGACGGTCTTTGCGTTACAGTCTGTAAAGATTTTAGTATTACAATCGAATTCAAAAAATAGGCGGAAGTTCAAAACCCTTTCGTGGCTGTCTTACTTGCGGACATTGCCGGGCAATTTGCCAACAGGAGCTATACAGATATTTGGTAGAACTCTGCAGATTTTTTTACAATTCAACCGATACTCTAATTAATTATTTCTCTTTCAATTCTTACATAAAAAATCTCATTAATTTTTTTATTTTAGTATCGATTTATAATAAACATAGGTGAAACACAATGACTGCAAATTTTGACATGATAAAAGGGGTTTACTCTCAAATTAAAAAGAAAGTAGAAATTGCGCGTAAAGTTACTGGACGGCCTTTAACTTACGCAGAGAAAGTTTTATACGCTCATCTCTGGGAAACACCAAAAGCGCCATTAACAAGAGGAAAGGACTTTGCTGATTTTAAGTTAGACCGCGTAGCTATGCAGGATGCAACAGCACAAATGGCTTTGCTGCAATTTATGCACGCCGGAAGAAAAACCTCTGTTGTACCTGCAACAGCACATGCAGATCATCTAATTGTTGCCCAGAGCGGTTCGGAAGAAGATTTGAAAAGAGCAATTGAAGAGAACAAAGAGGTTTATGAATTTCTTGAAAGCATCTGTAAAAAATACGGTGTTGGATTCTGGCGTCCTGGTGCAGGTATTATTCACCAGGTTATTTTAGAAAATTATGCTTTCCCGGGCGGAATGATGATTGGCTCAGATTCTCACACTCCTAATGCCGGCGGTTTAGGTATGATTGCTATTGGAGTTGGCGGCGCCGATGTTGTTGACGTTATGGCTGGTATGCCGTGGGAATTAAAATGGCCTATGCTTATTGGTGTTAGATTAACCGGACGACTCTCCGGCTGGACTTCACCCAAAGATGTTATTCTTAAAGTCGCCGGATTATTAACTGTTAAAGGCGGAACAGGTGCAATTGTAGAATATTTTGGCGATGGGGCTAAATCAATTTCATGTACCGGCAAAGGTACAATCTGTAACATGGGTGCTGAGATCGGTGCTACAACTTCTATCTTTGCTTTCGACGAAAGTATGTCACGCTATCTAAGAAAAACCGACCGTACTGATGTGGCTGAGCTTGCAGAAAAATTAGCCGGCGTATTGAAAGCCGATGATGAGGTTTATGAAAATCCTGAACTCTTCTTCGATCAATTAATCGAAATAAATCTTGATGAGTTAGAGCCTCACATAAATGGTCCATTTACTCCGGACTTAGCTCATCCCATATCAAAAATGAAAGAAATTGTTTTACAGAATAATTATCCGGATAAAATTAGCGTTGCACTTATTGGAAGTTGTACTAATTCAAGCTACGAAGATATCGACCGCTCAGCAAGTATTGCAAATCAAGCATTGACTAAAGGATTGAAAGCAAAAACAGAGTTTACAATTACACCAGGATCCGAGCAGGTTCGTGCTACAATTCTAAGAGACGGTCAACTACAGACTCTTACAGAATTTGGCGGAAAGGTCTTAGCAAACGCTTGCGGTCCTTGCATAGGTATGTGGAAACGAATGGATATTAAAACCGGCGAAAGAAATACAATTGTAAACTCCTTCAATAGAAATTTTGCTAAGCGTAATGATAACAATCCTGAAACGTTATCATTCGTTGCAAGTCCAGAAATTGTTACTGCGCTGGCTATTGCCGGGTCATTGTCATTCAATCCTGAAACCGATTACATCTTAAACGAAGACGGCGAATACGTTAAATTAAATCCGCCTTACGGAGATGAGTTACCTATAAAGGGTTTCGAAAAAGATACTAAAGGTTTCCTCGCTCCAACTCCAGACGGATTTAAAACAGAAGTTAAGATAGACCCAAATAGCGAAAGACTACAATTTCTGGAGCCATTTAATCCCTGGAATGGGAAAGATTACCTTTCGTTAGTATTACTACTTAAGGTAAAGGGAAAATGTACAACAGATCATATCTCACCAGCCGGCGTCTGGCTAAAATACCGCGGTCACCTCGATAACATTTCCAGGAACATGTTCCTCGGTGCAATTAATGCGTTTAACGGGAATGCCGGTGTTTCAAAAAATCTATTAA
>DYHC01000352.1:2258-3098 GCA_020724325.1 Melioribacter roseus | reverse complement strand
AATTAACGGTATTCCTTTAATGCAGAGAATAATTGATATAGCACTAAAAAACGAATTCCATTCAATTGTATGTATTATTAACGAAGAATCGGAAGAACTTGAAAGGTACTTACAAGAAAAATATACCGATCACCCGTTAAATCTTATAGTGAAATCAACACCGAGTTCATTCCATAGCTTATATCAATTAAGCAGGTTTATTACATCACCTTTTCTTCTTACTACAACCGATTCAGTTTTTAAAGAAGATGATTTTTCAGCTTTTCTCGAATACGGTATAAATAAAAATGATGCTGATGCGGTTTTGGCTGTTACCGATTTTATTGATGACGAAAAACCTCTTTATGCCGAAGTTGAAAAAGACTTAAGAATTGTTGGTCTTACTGATAGCAATAATGATTGTGAGTTTGTGACCGGCGGTTTGTATTTAATTAAAAAAGATATAAAAAAACTCATTGAAGAAGCAGCGGAACAAGGTGTAACTCGATTGAGAAATTTTTTAAGGTACTTGTTGCAGAATGAATTGAGAATGTATGCTTTCCCATTCTCAAAAATTATTGATGTCGATCATGTATCGGATATTAAAAAAGCCGAAGAATTTCTTTTGGGAAATTAAAACTAAGAAGGGATTGTAAGAATTGTCTCATTTCAAAAATATGATTATACATCTTCAAGACCATACTCTTTTGCTTAAAAGCATAATTTTAAATCTTGGCGCAATAAAGGAGAATTGGGACGACACAATACAAGAAATGTACTTCGTGGGCACTAAGTCTTTTTTGCTTGTATTGCTTGGGGGTATTTTCTCAGGTGTTATTCTGGCAATTGAAACCGGGCATC
>DYHC01000352.1:0-2248 GCA_020724325.1 Melioribacter roseus | reverse complement strand
TAATAAGCAGAACCGTTTCATTAGGAATGGTAAGAGAGTTAGGACCGGTTGTAACCGGACTCCTGTTAGCGGCGCGAACCGGTGCTAAAAATGCTTCGGAGTTGGGAGCCATGCAGTTAAGCGATCAAATAGATGCTCTTAGAGCATTTGGCGCTGATCCAATTCGCAGATTAGTGGTTGTACGGACAATAGCTGCAACAATTATGTTCTTACCCCTAACCTTAATTGCAGATTTTGCCGGGATTTTAGGTGGAATGCTTGTTGCTAATCAAACCTTTCATGTTGATATGAACTCGTTTTGGAATACTGCAATTGATGTGTTGGAAATGAAAGATCTTTTCGTAGGCTTTGCTAAACCTTTATTCTATGGGTTCTTTGTCGGTTCAATGTGTTGTTATTTCGGTTTGAAAACCAAAGGCGGAACAGCAGGTTTGGGTAAAAATACTATAAATGCGGTTGTGTTTACTTCGGTTACGATTCTTGTGCTCGATTTTATATTCACGAAAATTGTTTGGGAAGTATTATAAAGAAATGATTGCTCTAAAAAATATATCACTTACGTTAAACGGTAAAACTATTCTCAGTAATGTCAATTGTGAAATTAAGCAAGGAATTACTTCGGTAATATTAGGCCCCAGCGGTGCAGGTAAAAGTTCGTTACTTAGAATTATACTCGGACTTTGGCTGCCAGATAGGGGCAGCGTAATTATTGATGGGAAAGACATTACAAAAATGAATGACTCGGAAATATTGGAAGTCAGAAAAAATATCGGAATAGTTTTTCAAAGCAACGCATTATTCGATTCGCTGTCTGTTGCGGAAAACATATTATACTTCTTACCTGATAGAAAAGAAAAATCAGAAGGGGAATTAAAGTTTAAAGCAGAGCAGTTACTGAGTTATGTCAATATGCCCGGTACAGAAAATTTATACCCGGGAGAATTAAGCGGTGGAATGAAAAAAAGAGTTGCTATTGCCCGAGCATTAGCCCTTAGTCCAAAAGTTATATTATTTGATGAACCAACTACTGGATTAGATCCGATTAATTCCGATGCCGTACTTCATTTAATTGATAAGTTAAAACAAAATGGTACTACTTCGGTGGTTGTTACACACATACTAAACGATGCGATCCAGATAGGTGATCGGTTTACCATGATTAGTAACGGCTCAATTATTGAATCGGGATCTATAGAAAAGATAATGGAATCAACTAACCCATTTGTGAGGGAATTCTTTTCACAAATAATGAGAGGACGTTATGGGTTTGCAGCAAATAATTATCAAAGAGGAATGTTAAATGTTCAATAGAAATTCAAAATTATATAAGATGAGAGTAGGATATACTGTGTTCGTTGGTTTAATAATATTCTTTCTCTTTGTTGTGTTGGTGGGCACGGAAGGTAACTATTTAAGAAATACTTATGAACTGAAAATACTTTTAAAAGATACGCAAGGTTTACGGGAGGGGGCTCCTGTATCATTAGCAGGATTAAAAGTAGGAGAAATCGATGATATAGAGTTCATCTCAACCGATGAAGACAACCTTGTGTTGTTAATACTTTCAATAAGTGAAGAATATTCAAATCAAATAACTGACAAATCATTTGCAGAGATAGAAACAAGCGGGTTGCTTGGCGAAAAGTTGATTAACATTTCGATGGGCAGTATTTCCGAACCGAAACTTAAAGATGGAGACGTTTTACCGGTGAAGGAATCACTCTCGCTTGATAAACTATCCGATAAAATTGAGCCGATCGCAAATAATGTAAACGCTGTTGTAAGCAATCTTAAAATAATCACCGATTCTATTTCGCAAGGCAAAGGCAGCTTAGGGGAACTGGTTACTACTTCAACTTCTATAGAGAGATTAAATTCAACACTCGCCAATTTTGAAGAATTTACTGCAAAACTTAATCAACAAAATAATACAATTGGCAAACTGGTAAACACAACAGAACTTTATGACAATACTAATTCGTTGGCAGTCAACTTGAGGGTGTTAACCGATTCCTTAAATTCTGGTAAAGGTACTTTTGGAAAGCTGTTAGTGGATGATAGCCTTTACAACCAATTAAATAAGGCAATTATCAAAATAAATCGATTGATGGAGAAGACTGAAAATGATAATACAATTGTAGGCGGAGCTTTAAACGATACCGAAATCTATGCAAAATTTACCATGCTTATTGACGAGTTAAATAAGCTAATAATAGATATAAAAGAAAATCCCGATAGATACATAAAT
>DYHC01000351.1:2650-3100 GCA_020724325.1 Melioribacter roseus | reverse complement strand
AAGGTAAAACAGAAAATTTATTTCTACTTGCATAATAAAGGATTCGAATCAGACATTATTTTTGCTGTTCTTAAAAAAATATTTATTGATAATGATTAGTAACTTCTGAAAATATCGCTTGTCATTTCTCATCCCGTTTTGCGGGATTCGAAATAACATTTCTCGGTCACTTCGTTCTTTCGAAATAAAACTTCTCAGCCTCCCGACTTGTCGGGAATCTTCGAAGTGACGTTTCTGAATTTTTCGGAAGACTAATTAACAATTGCGACGCATAATTTGTTAAGTAATATCATTTTAAGTATTTTTGAAGCCATAATTTTGATGACGTTGAATTAATTAAATTGTTTCAGCCAAAAAAAAATGTAACAAATTGTGTAATTCTAATCCCAAAAAAGTGATTGCTGAACAAAGATTTATCAAAAACAAACATATAAATTTTACTAACGATTA
>DYHC01000351.1:2105-2640 GCA_020724325.1 Melioribacter roseus | reverse complement strand
TTTTTTGTAAATAAAAGAGGTTGGCATGAAAAATAATAAAATTGATTTTGAAGGATTGACATTTGA
Organism: Melioribacter roseus; assembly: GCA_020724325.1. Taxonomy (GTDB): domain Bacteria; phylum Bacteroidota; class Ignavibacteria; order Ignavibacteriales; family Melioribacteraceae; genus DSXH01. Next base: position 2,574 of record DYHC01000351.1, on the reverse strand, counting down.
TGACATTTTATTGCTTCCTGCTCGCTCAGAAATTTTACCACGTCAAGTTGATATAAAAACAAGATTAACCACAGATATTCATCTAAACATTCCTTTTTTGTCTGCCGCTATGGATACAGTTACAGAATCTCAAATGGCAATTGCTATGGCAGCTCAGGGTGGAATCGGCATTATTCATAAAAACATGTCAATCGAAAAACAAGCCGATGAAGTAGACAAAGTCAAAAGATCTGAAAGCGGTATGATTGTAAAACCGATTACACTATCTCCGGATCATACAATCTATGAAGCTGAAGAACTAATGAGCAAATATCATATCTCAGGAATTCCGATTGTTGACCAGGATGGTAAATTGATCGGCATCCTTACAAACCGCGACCTAAGATTTGAACCGAACCGAAAATTAAAAGTTATGCAGCTTATGACTAAAGATAATTTAATCAAAGCACCTGTAGGAACTACACTTGAG
>DYHC01000351.1:964-2095 GCA_020724325.1 Melioribacter roseus | reverse complement strand
GAAATTTGCTGGTAAGTAGATTAATGACAAAGGATAATTTAATAACAGCCCCGGTTGGAACTACCTTGGAAGAAGCCGAAAAAATTCTTCATAAACATCGAATAGAAAAATTACCCGTTGTAGATAAAAGAGGTATTCTTAAAGGATTGATTACATATAAAGATATAATGAAGAAAAAGAAATTTCCCGATGCATGCAAAGATAATTACGGAAGATTGCGTGTTGGCGCAGCAGTAGGAGTCTCTAAAGATACATTCGAAAGAGTTGAAGCACTTGTACACTCGCATGTTGATGTAGTAGTTGTTGATACGGCACACGGACATTCTGCCGGAGTTCTTTCTACAATTAAAAAGATAAGAAAAAAATATAAAGACCTTCAGCTAATTGCCGGTAACATTGTTACAAAAGATGCAGCCCTCGAACTCGTAGAATGTGGTGTTAATGCTGTTAAAGTTGGAATCGGTGCCGGTTCTATATGCACTACAAGAGTTATTGCCGGTGTTGGTGTTCCTCAAATATCATCAATTATTAATGTAGCAGTTGCATTAAAGGGGAGCGGTATTCCAGTTATTGCAGATGGAGGAATTAAACAAACCGGTGATGTTGCTAAAGCTATTGCAGCCGGTGCAAATACCGTAATGATGGGAGGTATGTTTGCTGGTTGCGATGAAGCACCTGGAGAAAAAGTTTTATTTGAAGGAAGAAGTTTCAAAGTCTATAGAGGGATGGGATCCCTGGGTGCAATGAAACAGGGAAGCAGCGACCGCTATTTTCAGGATATGGAAGATGATATAAAAAAACTTGTTCCCGAAGGTGTTGAAGGAAGAGTTCCTTATAAAGGACCTTTATCCGATACTATTTATCAGTTTGTTGGCGGCTTAAGAGCTGCTATGGGATATTGCGGTGTAAAAAATATTAAAGAACTACAGATAAAAACAAAATTTGTAAAAATTTCTTCTGCCGGGCTTAGAGAAAGTCATCCGCATGATATAATGCTGACGGAAGAAGCTCCTAATTATCAGATTGTTCAAAAATTATAATTATTTTTCCTTTACAGTAAACGGGTTAATATATGTTCAAAGTTCTGATTTTGGCTTACTATTACCCTCCAATGGGATTAAGCGGAGTTCA
>DYHC01000351.1:0-954 GCA_020724325.1 Melioribacter roseus | reverse complement strand
CTTAAAATTTACTAAATATATGCCGCGGTTTAGTTGGGAACCTACGGTTATTACTGCCGGGAATATTGCATACTTTGCTCACGATTTCAGTTTGTTGAAAGAAGCTGAAGAAGCCGGAGTTAAGATTATTAGAACAGAAGCGTTTGATCCTAATTCATTAATAGGAAAAAAATACGGCATGGTTAATATGCCTCAAGAATTTCTTAGAAAATTATATTCAAATTTTTCCAAGTCTTTTTTTATACCCGATAATAAAAAATCCTGGGCAAAAAAAGCTTACCAAAAAGCGAGAGAAATACTTCAGAAGGAACGCTTCGATATTATTTATGTTACTATTCCTCCGTATTCAAGTTTTGTATATGCAGCAAAATTGAAACGAGAATTTCAGATTCCTCTTTTTGTTGATTACCGCGACCTTTGGGTAGGTAATCATTTTGCATTTTATCCTTCACCATGGCATAAAATGAAGCATAAAAAATTAGAATATAGCGCTTTACGTGCTTCGGATAATATTATTGCCATTAATAGAAGAATAAAAGAAAAACTGTTAACCACATATAATTTCCTTAAGTTCAACGAGATTGTTATTATTCCGCATGGATTTGATCCGGCTGATTTTGAAACTGAATGTCCTAAACACAATCATTCTGGCAAAATAAAGTTGACATATTCCGGTATCTTCTATGAAAGTATTACGCCGGCTTATCTATTAAAAGCTTTCAAGCAGTTATCAATCGAACGTCCGGATATCAGTGCTAAATATCAGCTTGAATTTATTGGTCACCTAAGAAGCGAGAATAAAAAATTAATACATGAATTAGGATTAATTGAAGCAGTAAACGAAGTAGGTTATTTAGAGCATTTTGAAGCGGTTAAACGAATCAGGCAAAGTGATGTACTATGGATGATGATAGGTAACTCTCCTAACTCCGATACTGTTTCTACAGGTAAATT
>DYHC01000350.1:2694-3115 GCA_020724325.1 Melioribacter roseus | reverse complement strand
TTATCTGATTCGGCTTCGATATTTACCAAGCCAGAACTGGAAATCTACGCTGATGATGTAAAGTGTAGCCACGGAGCTACTTCAGGGGCTTTAGACCAAAATTCAATATTTTATCTCGTAAGTCGCGGCATAAGTCGTCCCAAAGCCGAAGCCATGATTCTCAATGCAATTGCCGATGAAATAATTGACGAAATTCAACATGAACCGCTTCGGCAGTATTTGACAGCTCGGGTAGAAGCTAAATTACATAATTAATTCTTACTTTTGCAATTGGAAATGTCATAATGCACAACATATTTAAAAATAGCATTGATATAAATGAGATAAGGCGGGAATTTCCGATTCTTAATGCTCGGGTTCATGGTAAGCCGCTCGTTTACTTGGATAATGCGGCAACCACACAAAAACCCTTTTCCGTTAT
>DYHC01000350.1:2037-2684 GCA_020724325.1 Melioribacter roseus | reverse complement strand
TGCTATGGATAGTTTTTATCGGGAGTACAATTCCAATATACATCGTGGTGTACATAAACTCAGCCAATTATCAACTCGTGCTTATGAAAAATCCCGTGAGACCATTCAAGGCTTTTTGAACGCATCGCTTCTCGAAGAAATCATCTTTACTAAAGGTGCAACCGAAGCTATAAATCTTATAGCCCATAGCTACGGCATTCCGAATGTGGAAAAAGACGACGAGATTGTCATCACTCATATGGAGCATCACGCCAACATCGTGCCATGGCAGATGTTATGTCTGCAGAAGGGTGCGCATTTACGTATCATACCAATTTCCGATGCAGGGGAGTTGATTTTGGATGAGTTCTTCAATATGCTTTCACCAAAAACAAAAATCGTTTCAGTAGTCCATATTTCAAATACATTAGGGACAATAAATCCGATTGAGGAAATAATCAAAGCGGCGCACTCAGTTGGTGCTATTGCTGTAATTGACGCTTCACAATCAATACATCATGCTCCGATTGACCTCAAAAAATTAAATGCCGATTTTCTTGTTTTTTCCGGACATAAAGCATATGGACCCACCGGGATTGGTGCCCTGTACGGCAAAAAGTCACATCTTGACGCAATGCCGCCTTATCAAACCGGTGGCGATATGATTA
>DYHC01000350.1:0-2027 GCA_020724325.1 Melioribacter roseus | reverse complement strand
ATGATTAAATCCGTTAGCTTCGAAAAGACTATATTTAACGATATACCTCAAAAATTTGAAGCCGGCACAACAAACATTTCAGGGGCAATTGGTTTAGCTAAGGCGATTGAATTCATACGTAGTGTCGGGTTTGAAAATATTGCTGCTCACGAAGCAAAACTCTTGACTTATGCTACCGAGGTCCTGTCCACAGTTAAAGACCTAAGAATTATCGGAACTGCTCAGCACAAATCAGCAGTGTTGTCTTTCGTGCTTGATTGTGCTCATCCTCATGACGTAGGTACTTTACTCGATACCGAAGGTGTTGCCGTTCGCACGGGTCAGCATTGTACAGAGCCACTTATGAGAAGATTCGGCATACCCGCTGCTACGCGTGCTTCTTTTGCCATTTACAATACTTTCGAGGAAATTGACGTTTTACATAAATCATTACTAAAAGTAGTAAAATTATTCAGCTAAATCTATGAGCGACATCAACGAGCTATATCAGCAAGTAATCCTTGACCACAATAAAAATCCGCGTAACTTCGGCGAATTAAACGATGCCACCAACGTAGCAGGAGGACATAACCCTCTCTGTGGTGACCATATTGACGTTTATGCCCGAGTCGAAGGTGGAATTATCAAAGAAATCAAATTCAAAGGTGCGGGGTGTGCAATTTCAAAAGCGTCTGCTTCAATTATGACCACTCTTGTTATCGGTAAAACTATAAGCCAAACCAAGAAACTCTTTGATGATTTTATTCATATTGTTACTACCGACATAAATTCTAAATGCGATACTCTCGAATTAGGTAAATTAGCCGTTTTTTGCGGAGTTCGTGAATTCCCCGCTCGAGTGAAATGCGCCAGCCTTGCTTGGCACACAATGATGAAAGCAATACAAAAATCAGATTCCGATAATAGAAAAATATCCACCGAGGACTTAGTAGCCGCATCATGACTGAAAGCAAATTAACCCCGCAAGAATTGGAAGATGCTGTAATAGCCGCCGTCAAAACAGTTTACGACCCTGAAATTCCTGTAAACATATATGATTTGGGATTGATTTATGATATTAGCATAACAGCGGAAAACGAAGCCGTCATATTAATGACTTTGACTGCCCCAAATTGTCCCGAAGCGGGAACTTTACCCGGTGCTGTCGAACTGAAAGTAAAAGAAATATCCGGAATTACCGATGCCAAAGTCATTCTTACTTTTAATCCGCCATGGGACAAAAGTATGCTTAGTGATATCGCAAAATTGGAATTAGGACTATTTTAATAATCAAAGAAATAGGTAACAATTAATGGCGCTGAAATTTTATTTATTAAAAATTAAAAAATTAATCCGAGAAACCTCTGACACTTTATCAATATCATTTGAAATTCCACCGGATCTAAAAACGATTTTCGAGTATAAACAGGGACAATATCTTACACTCAAAGTGCCCGTAAATGGAATTGAAAACAGACGTGCCTATTCTATTTGCTCAAGCCCTGTTCTGGACGAGGATTTGGCAATTGCCGTAAAAAAAGTTGACGACGGTATAGTTTCGCGTCATCTCAATGATTCACTCAGAGAAGGCGATTTCATCGCGGTTATGCCTCCGATGGGCAACTTTATTGTCGAAACAAATCCCAAATATGCTCGGAGTTACGTCATGCTTGGTGGTGGTAGCGGTATAACACCACTAATATCTATGATAAAAACGATTCTAACGGTCGAAAAAAAATCAAAAGTGACTTTGATTTATCAGAACAGAAATATAGAATCCATAATTTTTAGAGATACACTTGAAAAACTTGCCAAAGATTATGCTGAAAAGTTCAAAGTCATACATATTCTCAGTCGCCCGAGTAGCGATTGGACCGGATTAGTCGGAAGACTCGACAGAAATAAGGTCAAACAAATAATAACCGATGAATTAGGTGACAAAGTATATTCAACCGAATTTTACCTCTGCGGACCGCAAGGAATGATGCAAGAAACCGAAATTTCGCTGAAAGAGCTAAACGTAGCCACTCATCAGATTCACAAAGAGT
>DYHC01000349.1 GCA_020724325.1 Melioribacter roseus | reverse complement strand
TTCCGGTGGTCTTTTAGTTACTTAATAGTAGTTACTTTGCTAACATCGTCCAATTTCACAAATTTTTCCTGAAATTTATACGAGCCATTTGCAGTTTTAACAGTTTTGATAACTTTTACATTTACATGAGTTGGCCCATGTTTTTTCTTTGCTTTATCTGCAAAGGATTGTTGTTTTGCCATTTTCTAAACTCCTAAATTTACGGGGCTAAATGTAAAAAAAATCCGGCTTAACTAAAAACTTATCAAACTTGTTTAGATTGATGGTCAAATCTAAATCAATTCAGCATAAATTTCAGCAGAAACTGTATCGAACGGTTCTGCTGGATTATAATAAAAAATGGAAAGCGAAGCGACTTAGAAGAGTCATTTCGAAGGAGCGGAGCGACTGAGAAGTGTTATGTCGAAGGAACGAAGTGACTGAGAAACTACGAATAGATTCTTCACCTCACTTCGTTCGGCTCAGAATGACATACACTTTCTACTCTGTCATTCTGAAGGAATACCGACGCAGTCGGTATGACTGAAGAATCAACAACCTTGAAGGTCATAAGGAAATAAATGACAACTCTTGACCTTCAAGGTTATTGTTCTACTCGCCTTTTAAATCGGGATCGAAATGACAAACGATATTTTTCAGCGGTTCAATAACTGAATGAGAAAATTGGAGAAAATATTAAAATACTGATATCATTTATTTCCATTACGGAATAAATAAAATCCAACTCGGTAAAAAGAGGAACTAAAATTAACCTACTTTAGCCAGAATTAAATCGGCAAGAATTTTTCCTGTTTCTCTTAATTCATAATCACTAATACTAGATGTTTGAGTTTGGACTTCACTTTTCTCTTTCACTTTAATGCTGCTTAGCTTAGCCCGTTCTTCATCACGTTTCTTTTTGCGGGATTCCGCTAAATCTCTTTCTTCTCTGCGAACTTTTTCATTCAAAGAAAACTCTTTTTTATCGCGGTTGTAAATAAATTCGTTTATTTCATCCATAACAATTTGGAACTCTGGGTCATTTTTAATACGCTCGTCATGTTTTTTCTTTAAGCGGTCAATAAATTTAGAGAGATCTCCAAATTTGGAATAATTAGCCGGTTGAATCTGATCCCACGGTAAAGCAGCGGGCATAGAGCTTTCACCAAAATCTTCATGTGAATACGGTGATGGATATTCGATATCGGGCTTAACACCACGGTTTTGAGTACTGCCGCCACTTATTCTATAAAATTTTGCAACTGTTAGTTTTATCTGACCCAGCGTTTTATCTTTAACAGGAATAGTTCTGTTCAGATCAATAAGGTTTTGAACCGTTCCTTTACCAAAAGTATTTTCGCCTAAAACAATTCCGCGTCCATAATCCTGAATAGCAGCAGAAAAAATTTCGGAAGCCGAAGCGCTAAAACGGTTAATCATTACTGCTAATGGTCCGTCGTAGGTAATGGATGGGTCCGGATCCTGATTTATTTCAATAATGTTATTTGTACTTTTCACCTGAACAACAGGACCTTGTTTAATTAAAAGTCCGGTAAGTGTAATTGCTTCTTGGAGTGATCCGCCGCCGTTATTTCTCAAATCAATAATCACGCCGTCAACTTTTTCTTGTTTAAATTTTTCGAGAATTTCTTTTACATCGCGTGTTGTGCTTTTAAAATTTTGTTTTCCAGTTCTTTGAGCTTCAAAGTCGATATAAAAAGAAGGAATTTTAACAACTCCAATTTTGAAATTGGAGCCGTTTTCCTGAATATTAAGAATTTCACTTTTTGCAGCTTGCTCTTCAAGTTTAACTTCATCTCTAATAATTCTGATTTCCTTTGGAGGGGAATTAAGATTGTCTTTCGCCTTTATAATTTTAAGGCGCACAACAGTTCCTTTCTTTCCTCTTATAAGCTGAATAGCATCATCAAGTCGCCAGCCAATTATATCAACAAATTCTCCGTTATCGCCCTGAGCAACACCAACAATTTTATCTTCCTCTTTCAAAAGACCGCTTTTATGAGCCGGACCTCCGGGCACAATGCTTGCAACAATTGTATAGTCGTTTTCACTTCGCAAAGTTGCGCCAATTCCTTCTAATGAAAGTTTCATTGCAATATTAAAGTTTGTTGAAGCCGCCGGAGAAAAATAATCCGAATGAGGATCATAAGTTCGCGTATAAGAATTCATAAAAAGAGAAAAGACATCTTCGGCTTCGTATTGTAAGATTATCTTGTGAAAATTTTGATATCGTTTGGCAAGAATCTCTGCGCTCCCTTTCCAATCTTTTCCTGATATAATAAGATTGAGAGCATCATTCTTAAGTCTTAAACGCCATAATTCATTCAACTCGTCCTCTGTTTTTGCCCACGGTGAATTTGTTCTATCTGGCACATAATATTCATTAACTGAAAAATCAAATTCTGTTTTTAATATTTTGATTACAAACTGAATCCGTTCATTTACTCTTTGCTTGAAGATGTTGAATATTTTAAAGGGAATTTCGAGCTTGCCTTCTAACAGAAAATTATCGAACTGGTCGTGGTATTTTGCAAAAGATTCTACATCAGAAGCTAAAAAGTAGAGTTTGTTATTATCCAGGGTTTTGAAATAATCATCAAAAATAACCGACGAAAGAGAATCGTTAATAGGCTGTTTACGGTAATGGTAGTTCGAAAAAATTTGTGTGATAACCTGATTTATTCTTTTATAGGATTCATGGGGTAAAATTACTTTTGATGAATCTATTTTATGATCTTTTGATAGAACAGCATCGGGGTTTTGAGCATAGAGGTTTCCAGTCCAAATAAAAATCAGACTTAGTGCTATTAAACTCTTCATATAATTATTCTTTCATCATTTGATTTATAATACAGTGAAATATTCCGTTTGTTTCAATACTTAACCTGGTCCTAATTTTTTTTTGTGATAATTGACAATACAAAAATAACTACACATAACATTACTCATCAACATATAAAAATCTTTTAATTTTTTGAGTAGGAGTTTTTTCAAATGGCTCGCGTTGTTCAATTATTTTATTAATCTTAGAAAAAGTATTAACACGCACATTAATTTTGATTAAGAGGTCTTTAAGAATTTATCTTAACTATGAGCAAATTGATGAGGAATTTAGAATCCA
>DYHC01000348.1 GCA_020724325.1 Melioribacter roseus | reverse complement strand
ATAAAGGGGAAGCATCAATTGCCTCCCCTATTTATAAATACACAATAAATTTTATTTTTTGTAATTCATTAACAAATACTCTACTACTGCTTCCGCCTCCTTTGGTTTCAAACCTTGATTAGGCATTGGAGGATATTCCGGATTAACTTTAACCGGGTTAAGAACAAACTGAATTAGCTGTTCCTGTTTACCTTCATATTTAGGTAAAACTTCATTATACGGAGGACCGACTAGTCTGCGATCGAACTGATGACAAGCGATACATTTACCGTTATAAATTTCCGCTCCATTAATTACTTCTGTAACCAGCCCGAATTCTTCTTTTACTTTTTTCTGATAAGCTTCATAGTTAGCTTCTAATATTGCAAACTGCTTCTTTGTTGAAGTATCGAAAGCATACTGATCTTTGATTATCATAAAAGCAAACAGCACAACGAAAAGATAGACAAGTAATGAAGCAAACTTTGCACTGGATTCTTTTAACATAACATAAAAAAGAATTACCAAGATTAATACAACAAATAAAGAGAGAAGTGCATAACCAAACACATCGTATGAAAAAGATTCTATCGGTTTTACAATTACATTAAGTATAATTAAAAGAGGCAGAATAATTGTTGATACTGTGCCAAGTCTTAAAGCAAAGTTTTTTACAAAACCGAGATATTCGGCATCTTTAGAACTTATTGAATCATTTCTAAAATATTTATAAAGAATAACCGCCGAAGTGATGGCAAATGAAGCTACAATAAATTGTAGAAAATAGACAAATGCTTTTAAGGAAAAAATTAATCCAAGTAAATTGTTGGATGTTGACCAACTACCTGAATCAGCAGCCAGTTGAACTGAAGCAATGAATAAATAAACCGCAATTACAAGGAATAGCAATCCATATAATCCAGAACGTTTATGCAACCGAGCGGCTTTTTTCTGATATGATTCTAATTCAGCCGGACAAGAATCGTTTCCTTTCTGAGAAGCAAAAGCAAAAATATCTTTCAGGTGAAAAGTATATTTGTATGTGTAAATAAAAATCAAAGCAACAATAAAGAATAAAGCGGCTGTTAATATATACCCGGGCACATCTAACCTTGTTAGATGTAGTAATTGCGCATAACAGAAAGCGGAGCTTAAAAGAGGAACTATTCCAAGCGCAAATGAAACGCTTTTATTAAATGTGATCTGATCAATTAACTCTTTTGCGAACCGGTAACTTTTATAATCTTTACCGAACCTCTTTTCAAAATATAAAGATAATGCAAGCGAACTAAAAAGAATGCTGAGATATGGTATAAGAATTATATAAGTAAGCACTAGAAGATATTTCAACAATACCATATGATGAGCTGACTGTGGTAAAACAAGATTATCTAAAAAATCCATATTCCCTACCGATAAAATTCTTTGATTATCAGTTGATCAATTGAAATAATTATAATAACTGCCAAAACGTACAAATTGATAGTAATAAATGCTTTTCTAAAATTTATTTTTTCGAGGTAATGTGTTAATATTTTTCTTGTATCTACCAAAAGCCACATCCCTAAAATTACCAAAGCAACAATAGAAAAAAAGTTTGACGAAGGATAATTAACAGGAATTAGTAATCCGCTTACAGCAAGAGCCGCAATCCAGATAAAAGTAATTCGGCTAAGTTGAACATCAGTAAATTTTTTTGTTAATGTCGGAAATCCTGCTGCAGCATAGTCGTTACCATATATTAACAAAAGAAGCCAGAAATGAGGAACCTGCCAGATGAAAAAGAAGAGTGCAACAGTAAGAATATGAATATCTACCGGGCTTCCTCCGGCAGCAGTCCATCCAATTACAGGAGGAATTGCACCAATTAATGAACCCGGAACAACCGCCATTACATTTTTTCTTTTTAGAGGTGTGTAAAAAAAGTTATACCAGAAAAATGCGAGCAGTCCCAGCAAAACGGAGCCAAGGTTCGAAAAAATAAATATTACTGCCGAACCGGTTATTATTAGTATTAGAGATATTAAAAGTGCATTAGCAGAAGAAATTATTCCGGATGGAATTGGTCTGTTTTTAGTTCTTTCCATCATCGCATCAAATTCTCTCTCCTGGTATTCATTAAGTGCCGAAGAACCGCTTGCAAGTAAAAATACACCAATTGCTACTGCAATCATTTCCCATGCTAATTTTCCCGAATAAATTATATATCCCGCGGAAGTTGTCAATGCAACAAAAAATGTGATTTTCACTTTACAGAGCTCTACAAATAATTTAATATGTTTTGTAAATCCGTGCAAATTATTTTACCGGCTCTAACTGATTAGCAGATTCTTCTTTTATATTTAACCAAATATTGAATTTGTCTTGAGGTAAAACTTTTATTTTTGTGTACATCATAGAATGATTTAATCCGCAATACTCAGCACATGCAATATCATAAGAACCAACTTTATCAGCTGTAAAACCTAAATAAGTTGTTCGTCCAAACATAACATCTTCCTTTATTCGGAATGATGGAATATAAAGCGAGTGAGTTACATCTGCTGATTCCATCTCAAGTTTTATAGGCTTTCCTTGTGGAACGTATAAAGTATCAAGTCTTTTCCCGTTCTCGTAAGTAAATTCCCACGCCCACATTCTTGCTTTTGCCTGAATTACGTAAGCATCTTTCGGAATACTTCTATATTCTCTGAAACCTGTATACCCGAAATAGAACATCGATAATACAAGCAATGTTGGTATAACTATCCAAACAATTTCCAGCCAAATATTGCCATGAATATTAACCGGTTGATGACCCTTCTTACGATTGTATTTAAAAACAAAGTAGATCATAGCAGCCGTAATTCCGAGAAGAAGAATTACTGAAATACCTACTATATAAAGCATTACGAAATCAACTGTTTCAACATGCTGAGTTGGAGCTGGCGACATTTACAATCCTCACCGATATAAAAAATCAATAAATGTTAGAATGAATATTACCAATAATGTGAATCCGCTTAACAATAAAAACACTTTGAAAATTTTTTCATCGAACTTAATATGCATAAAAATATTTATTACCAGAGCCGATTTAATTGCAGCAATTAACAAAGCTACAAACAAAGTATATCTGCCCAAACTTACTCCTGCAATTGTAAC
>DYHC01000347.1:780-3131 GCA_020724325.1 Melioribacter roseus | reverse complement strand
TTGTTAAGCCACGAAAATGACAGAGTAGAAAGTGTACTGTCATTCTGAGCCGAACAAAGTGAGGCGAAGAATCTATGCGTAGTTTCTCAGTCGCTTCGCTCCTTCGAAATAACATTTCTCAGTCGCTTCGCTCCTTCGAAATGACGTTTTTCATTCACTTCGTTCTTTCGAAAAAAATTTCTGAATTTTTAAGAAGTCTGAACAATTCTAGTTCTCAACCTTGAAGGGCAACGAATGCTTTATATATCCTGATGACCTTCAAGGTTAACTGTTTGATCTGTGTGCTATTTTTTCTATTAATGCAGCCAAATATTCAAATTGAAGTAGGCGTTACATTCAACTTCCCTACAAAAAAAAGTGGAAGTAAAAATCTACTTTGTTACCTCAGCCATATCTTCTATCTGAATCGTTTCTTTTTCTTTCTGTTCAATAACAACATTGCTAACCGATTTTGTTTTTTCTGAGAAGTAGGAATAGATTGCCGGTATTACAAATAAAGTTAGAACTGTAGAGAAAATTAATCCTCCAATAACAGCAATACCCATCGATACGCGGCTTTCAGAGCCGACACCAAGCGCAAGGGCAATTGGTAATGTACCTAATACTGTAGAAAGACTTGTCATAAGTATAGGACGTAACCTTAAACGAGCAGCTTCCTTAACCGCATCAATCACATTTAGCCCCTGTTCTTTTTTCTGATTTGCAAACTCAACTATAAGTATTCCGTTTTTGGTTACAAGTCCTATTAACATAATTTGTCCGATCTGACTAAAGATGTTAATGGTTTGGTTGAAATACCAGAGTGATAAAACCGCGCCGGCAATAGCCAAAGGAACGGTAAACATAATTATGAACGGATCGCGAAAACTTTCGAATTGTGCTGCTAAAGTAAGGTAAATTAAAACAAGTGCAAGTATAAAAGTAAATAACAAACTTGATGAGCTTTCAACAAAGTCTTTTGATGCACCTTCAAGTGTAGTTGAAAATTTATCATCCAGAACTTTTTTAGCAATCCTATCCATAGCTTCTATACCATTGCCAATAGTATTTCCAGGTGCAAGAGATGCAGAAACTGTTGCACTAGCATACCGGTTAAATCTATAAAGCTGCGGCGGACTGCTTCTGTCTTTCATAGTTATCAAATTATCAAGCTGAATTAACTCGCCTCGGTTATTTCGCACATATAAAGAAGCCAAATCGAGCGGCTTGTTTCTATTCTCTCTAAAGACCTGACCAATAACAGAATATTGCTTTCCGTTCATCACATAAAATCCGAAGCGTTGACCGCTATAAGCAAGCTGCAAAGTTTGAGCAATATCTAATGCAGATACACCCAGTTCTCGCGCTTTTGTTCTATTTATTTCAACAAGAATTTCAGGTTTATTGAATTTTAGATTAATATCAACATTAGCAAAAGTAGGATCGTCCTGAGCTGCTTCTAAAAATTTTGGAATAACCTGCCGTAACCGTTCAATATCCGGCGCTTGAATAACATACTGAACCGGTAATCCTCCTCTTCTTGTAGTAATAGATTGACTTTGCACGACAAATGAGCGTGCGTCGTTATATTTAGCAGCAAGACGTGTTAGCTGGTTGGCAATTTCCTGTTGGGAACGATTTCTTTGATCTCGTTCTTTTAATACAACACGCACAAATCCGCTGTTCGTAGATCCGCCACCGCCGCCACCGGCGGTAACAGAAATTACTGTTTCGGCTTCCGGCACTGCCTCCTGAACAACACGTGTCATATTCATTATATAATTGTCCATCATTTCATAAGAAGTACCCTCGGGCATAGTAGATTGAATTCTTACTTCTCCCCTATCTTCAATTGGTGCTATCTCGGATTCTAAACTTGAGCCAATGAAATAAATCATCATCCCAGAAAACAACATAATAACAAAAGCCAGCCACCTTTTCCGCATAAAAGAATCAAGAGTATTCTTATAACTATTCTCCATCCACTTAAAAAACGGCTCTGTTTTATAATAAAACCAGCTATGCTTCTCTTTCTGTTTCAAAATTCTTGAGCTTAACATTGGTGTTAATGTTAAAGCAACGAAGGAAGAGATAATAACAGAGCCGGCAATTACAACTCCAAATTCAACAAACAATCTTCCCGTTATTCCCTGTAAAAACATAATTGGTAAAAACACTGAAGCAAGTGCAATAGTAGTAGAGATTACAGCAAAGAAGATTTCGGAGGTGCCTTTAATACCGGCTTCAACAGGATGCATTCCGCTTTCAACTTTTTTGTAAATGTTTTCAAGAACAACAATTGCATCATCTACAACTATTCCGATCGCAAGAACAATTCCAAGAAGAGTTAATACATTTATTGTAAAGTTTGC
>DYHC01000347.1:0-768 GCA_020724325.1 Melioribacter roseus | reverse complement strand
AGGTACATAATAAAGAATGTGCCGATTAACGAAACCGGAATAGCAATTATTGGAATTATTGTGGTTCTCCAATCCCTGAGGAAAAAGAAAATAATTAGAATTACGAGCACGAACGCCAGAACAATTGTTTCTTCTACTTCCGAAATTGAATTGCGGATATATTTAGTTACATCAAAACCAACTGCAAGACTAATATCCTCAGGAAGATCTTTTTTGATCTGTTCAACTCTTGTGTAGAAATCGTCTGCTATTTGAATATGATTTGCACCAGGTTGAGGAATAACAACTACGCCAACCATAGGAACTCCGTCGCGGCGTAAAATAGACCTGTCATTTTCCGGATACAATTCGGCATAGCCAACATCTTTGAACCGAACAATAATTTTATCTGATTCTTTTATAATAAGATTATTAAAATCTTCTACACTAATTAACCTTCCTAAAGTTCTAACTGTAAGTTCGGTATTACTTCCTTCAATTCTACCCGATGGAAGTTCAATGTTTTCTCTTGCAAGCGCATTGCGGATATCTAGAGGAGTAACTTTATAAGCACCAAGCTTTGCCGGGTCCATCCAGAGCCGCATAGAAAATCTTCTCTCGCCCCAAATACCAACCTGGCTTACGCCGGTTATTGTCTGAATCCTTTCCTTAAAAGCATTCTGTGCAATATCAGAAAGTTCCAGAAGATTTCTCTTATCACTTTTAACGCTTAGGAATAAAATAGGAAATGCATCTGCATCGGCTTTAGAAGCAGTTGGCGGGTCAACA
>DYHC01000346.1:1122-3132 GCA_020724325.1 Melioribacter roseus | reverse complement strand
GGAGAAAAATTCCGGAGAGCATTTTCATGAACGGTACGACTATTACGTTCCCGGTGCAGCAAGTCAATAATGAAGAAACAATTCAATTGATTTTGAATATTTTTCATGAAGAAGTAATTGGGATGCGTGCATGGAATTCAGATGATTACAGAATTAAAGTTGCCAATTGGGGTGACATAAATATGGACTATGAGATTGAGGAGAATCTCTTGCTGCCCTCGAACGTGATGTTTGAATTTGATGATTTAAATCATTCGCTCGGAGATTTATTATTTGGTCAATCGGCGCTTGCATTGTCTGTAGATAAAGAAATTGAAGCGATAATAAAAATCAACGGCATTGAGAGAATAAAGGCAACCGCAATCCCTGGGAAAATACGATGCAATCCGGGTAAAGGTAAAGTCAAATTAACGGTTGGCACAAGAACCGACATACTTAATAAAAAACCCGTTTATTTCCGGGGAGGCACTCATACATTTAGGATAACAGCAGCTTTTACTAATTTTCCACAAGAAGGATCTATTTACTCAAATAATGGTTCACAGTTTACAGTCGTTGGAGTTATTCAGGTTGAAGATGGTGGGTTAAGAATCGCGACGAATAGAACATCCGGTTTAAACAATCCATTAAGCGCTGATTGGCTTACGAAGGTATCGGGCAATGGCGATGTCAGTTATCAATATGCAAGTTGGTGGACTGGTTACGGCATAAATCATTGGAATTATTCGCGTAATACTTATCGTAGCATTGTATCTATTTTGGAAAATATATATAGCATTGTCGATAGCTCAATAAGTTATTCTGGCGGCATTTTGGACCTTCATTCGTGTCAAATGCAGGGAAATCGTGATTCGGCGGAATGTTATCTTAATAATATTAGACTACCCGAAACATATATACTGACAGATCCACTTTTCTTTGATGATGCATATCAAATAAAAAGCTTTGGAGACATGTTGAAAAAACTTGCAATCGATTGGGGCGCATTTACAGGCATGTTGTCAAATGGGAAAGCATTTTTCAAACAATTATTCAATTTCAATGCAGCGAATACTCAAGCAGTAAAAATAAATAAATGGGAACAGGGGTATGAATTATCGTTGATTGATTATGTGCGCGTAACAACAGGTATTAACTCTCCGAATGAACCTTATACAAAAGGTATCTACACACCAAAGGAGGATAGAATTTTAGAACGAAAATCATTACCTGGTTTTTACATAACAGCCAGTCAAAGTGGTTCAAATGTTAAAGCAGTTATTAATCGTTCAAATCATTTTGTATTTGATCATGGCTCAGCAATTAGTAATTATCCCTCCGAGGGTTCTGTCTACTCGAACAATAGTTCCGAGTTTGAAGTGGTTGGCACGCCATTCTCGATTGGTAGTGACGTATCTAGACGTATTACGACAATCCGAATTGCGGGGACTAATAATCCGGATGCGAGCGGAACGTTAATAAAAGTGTCTGGTACTGGCGATACAACATATTCCTATTCATCTTACGGTGATGCAAATGGTACTTATACCATTTACCGCGCCCGGGATCCAATTTTGGATTATCCGGGCTACCAGAATGTTTTCAAAGATCATGGTGATTTAATGTCGGCATTTTGGTTCTTCAATCGTGGCAACATACAAAAGTGTAGAATTGACAGTTTTACGTTCTGGGGCATCGGTTATGATTTCATGAAAGATTTTATTCATTCTGGGCTCAAATTTCAGATAATTTCTATGACTATTCGTCCATCACAATCATTGACGGACGTAAAAGCATTATTCTTAGGAGCAGTATGATAAATGGTATAAGACCTCCCAAATGGACTTATGATCGCGGCGGGGCGAATGAATTTACCATCAATTTTGATTATGTATATGATGTGCAACTTAGCCCTGAAACAATTTATCTTAATTCGGAATCTGAGATTGATGCTGAGCGTGATTATTTTTTAAAGGGCTCTCATTACGAATTTTCATTTAAGATGAATCTCTATAAATATGCTTTAACGAA
>DYHC01000346.1:698-1112 GCA_020724325.1 Melioribacter roseus | reverse complement strand
TGCATATAAAGGATTAAAGGGAACTCTCTGGCAACACCGTGATGGAAACCAATTTAAAAAATCGGATGGTTCAGATGCTCTATTTCTCTTAAAAGATGTAATTCCTTTCTATCGAGAAACAGTCAAATTCCGCGATGCATTAAATATAATTTTTCAATCTTGTTCCCCGGTTGATTTACACCCGGGGACTTTTATACCAAAACCAATAACAATAGAGATAGTTATGTCAAACGAATATCAGGTAGGAGGTTAATAAAAAAATGGCGACATCAAAATTTTCAAGATGGTTTCATAATAATGGTGTATCGCTATCCGGCGCGAACATATGGTTAGTGCCTCAAGCGAATACTTATCCAACTAATGCTTTGCAACTGACACCCCACCCCACAAAATTGGGCGTCTATGAATACGATA
>DYHC01000346.1:0-688 GCA_020724325.1 Melioribacter roseus | reverse complement strand
ATTTATATTGATCTAACGGGGGGAACGAACCCCATCCTGAACCAAGAAGAATACTGGATCGGAGAGCAAAGACTAACTGGATTTATGGAGGCACTCACTGCCGATGTAACAACATATAATGTATCTACTACAAGACATGGACTCATGCCAAAGCTGCCTGATAATGATACTTTGTTTTTAAATGGCAAAGGGGAATATGTTGTACCTCCTATATCCGGCAGCGTGAATACAGCCCTCAATTATACTTGGACAGGTAGACATGATTTTAGAAGAACTATCCAATTAGACAACGCGTTACGCGTCGACATCTCAACTCCGATGTACGAGATAGATGTATCAGCTCGGACACTTTTAGTGTTGCGTCCGACCATGGATACGGGGATATTAGTTAGTAATCCATCGGCCGCGCAAATAATTATATTGATCAATCGCGGACTCTATAAGATAACCTGGCCAAATAATATTGTTATACCAGCCGGTGCGATGGTTATGCTTGTATACCATCATACTGAGTTTAAGTGGTATGTCGAGAATGCAATGATTGATTTCCTTAACGCGATTAATCAAGATGTTACACTTTTTAATGCCTCGAGCACAAAACATGGGTTATTGCCCAAGCTGCCGAACGATCCTACAAAATTTTTGAACGGCATCGGCGAATTTGTTGAGCTATCAATCTTGGGCATCT
>DYHC01000345.1 GCA_020724325.1 Melioribacter roseus | reverse complement strand
AAGCTGCTAAAGAATATTGCATGCTTGTTTCTGTTAACCCGGATCAGGCTGGAATAATTAAATCCAGAATTCAAAATTATTTTACGCGTCCGGGCGCAGCAGATGTTACAATAGAAGTTGTAAGAGAATTCTCCGAGCAGAAGAATCTGCCGGCATTATACGACCTGCTCTCTTTCTGTTATTCTCTTAATGGAATGTATCAGCAAGCATTCGAAAGTATAATTCAATATGATAAGAGCGCCGGTGGAAACGGAAATTATATTTTTGCATTTGCTCAGGAATCATATAGAAACCGTCAGTTCGAAATTGCAGCTAAGGCATTCAACCATTTTATTAAACATTATCCGAAATCGTCTTTATTTCCCGTTGCACAGATCGGTTATTCAAGAACATTAGAAGATGAACTAAATACGCGCTTAGACAACGCTCTGGATTCATGGAAACCATTACACTCTGCAATTGCAAAATTTGAGAATGAATACCTTTCAGTTATCAATTCATACACTCAACTGGCAAATTCAACTCCTGAAAATGCTGCAAACATAGAAGCAGCTTTTCGAGTTGCCGAAATATATTTCAAACGACTTTATAATTATAAAACGGCTGATAGTTTATATAATATTGTTATTTCAAAATCACCATTTTCTTTTTACACTGCACAATCATTTCTTGCAAAGGGAAAGATTGCATTAAAAGAGAATCGCTTGGATGAGGCGTTAAAGTATTTGCTTCAAAGCGCACAGTTGGAATCTAACGAACCTCAATCTGTAGCGGAGGCAAAATTTTATTTTGGACTTGTTAAGTTTTGGAAAGGAGAATTTCTGCAAGCTTCACAAATTTTTAATGAATTCTTTTCCAGCATGAATTCCGACTTTGCAAACGATGCTATTGAATATTCATCTCTCATCTCAACGGCAAAAAAAGATTCGTTAAGTCTATTGAAATACGCCAATGCAGATCGGCTTTTATTTCAAAATAAGCTGGAAGAGTCGGGCATTGAATTCAAAACTTTAGCTGATAATTCTAACTTGTTTGTTCTAAACGAATTCGCAAATATTCGGCTTGCAGAAATTTTTATAGCAAGGGACGATTTTTTTTCTGCCGTTCAAATTCTCGATAAACTCTCGTTTAGCCAAAAAAACTCGATTTTTGCCGATAAATCAACTTTTCTCCTCGCTTTAACTTTTCATTTTGGATTATCAGACTTTCCAAAAGCTTCACAGACCTACCAGAAATTGCTTGAAAAATTCCCTAACTCCTTATATTTTGACAGAGCAAGAGAATATTTAAACGCAATTTCAAATAAAAGCGGGTAAAAATGACAGATTCTAGAGAACCAAAGAGTGTTAAGTGCTCTTTCTGCTCCAGAGACGGCAGCGAAGTTACAAGTATGGTTGCCGGACCGGATGTTTACATTTGCGATATTTGTATTAAAACCAGCGTAGATATCTTAAAAAATAATGTTGCCTCCTTTACTAAAAAGGAAACCTACCACGCATCACTTACTCCGGATCTTATTAAGAAAAGTCTGGACGAATATGTAATTGATCAGGAACTAGCAAAAAAAATATTAGCCGTTGCTGTATATAATCATTACAAAAGAGTAAATGCTGCTACTTCTCTTTTTGATATGGATGAGGTAGAAATTGAAAAGAGCAATATTCTTTTAATTGGTCCAACAGGAGTTGGAAAAACGTTGCTTGCTCAAACTCTTGCAAGAATTCTTGACGTTCCATTTGCAATTGCAGATGCAACCACTTTAACAGAAGCCGGTTATGTTGGCGATGATGTTGAAACAGTATTGGTTAGACTTTTACAAGCCGCAGATTATAATCTGGAAAAAGCTCAGAAGGGAATTGTTTATATAGACGAGATTGATAAAATTTCGCGTAAGAGTGAATCGGTTTCTATAACCCGCGATGTTTCGGGCGAAGGTGTTCAGCAAGCATTGTTAAAAATATTGGAAGGAACTGTTGCCGGCGTTCCGCCGCGAGGCGGCAGAAAACATCCCGAACAGAGCCTCATTAATATTAACACAAAAAATATTCTATTTATTTGCGGCGGGGCTTTCGAAGGAATTGAAAATATTGTTGCATCACGAATAAATCGCAACCCAATCGGGTTTGATACAAATATATCTAGCAGCGATGCGCTCGAAAAAGATGAATTGGTTACACAGGTTCAGCCGGAAGACCTGGTTAAATACGGATTAATTCCCGAGTTGGTAGGCAGATTACCTATGATAGCGCCCCTTCGATCGCTCAACGAAAAAGCTTTGAAGAATATTTTAACAGAACCGAAGAATGCTATAATTAAGCAGTATAAAAAATTATTTATGATGGAAGGCGTTGAGTTAGAATTTGATCCGGTTGCATTAGACGATATTGTAAAGAAAGCAATCGAAAGAAAAACCGGCGCACGCGCACTCCGCTCTATTGTAGAAGGTATTTTGCTCGATATTATGTACGAACTTCCAACCCAGGAAAATATTGATAAATGTTTGGTAACCCGCGACGTTGTTACGAAGGGAGAAAAACCGCTTTATATAGAGAGCGATAGAAAGACCGCGTAAATCAATGATATATCCGTGGGCGGAAACTACTTTATCAACCTTCATTTAGAATGTTTAAAAATTTTATTAACTCCGGTGATTTTCTAGAACTCTATATTTTTTTAAAACGACGGGAAAAATCGTTTTACAATTTATTTATACGATTTTTCTCGTTCAGTAAAAACAGAACAAAATTTGCATGGTCTCATTTTAATTCTCCTCCAACGAATTGGTGGGATATTCCCCAAATAAGAGAGAATTGGAATTTATTAATTTCCGGCAATCCTCAAACCGACTACTATGATTATTTTACAAAAGCATTCTTAAACGATAAAGAGAATTTAATTGCACTTTCACTTGGATGTGGAACTGGCTATAGAGAATTAAGATGGGCTGCTTCGGGAAAGTTTACCAGGATTGATGCCGTTGATCTCTCCCCAAAAAGAATTGAATTTGCACGTAAGAAATCATTCGAAGAAGGATTTTCTAATATCATTAATTATCGAGCGATTGATTTTGATAAAATATCAGAAGAATATAAATACGATCTAATTTTTTGTGAGCAATCATTACATCACTTCTCCCCT
>DYHC01000344.1 GCA_020724325.1 Melioribacter roseus | reverse complement strand
CCATTGGTTTATTGCACTGAAGGAATTGATAATAATGGTTATACCAGAAATATTTTATTAACTAGCGATGCGAAGTTTACTGCTAAATTTCAGAAGAACCTGTTGGGCGGTGTAGAAGTTATAACCAGTAATGCTTATGGAGTTAAATCTTTGGATAAGAATACACTATCCAAAGAAGAACAAAGCTTTTTTGCTATTCCTTATTATGCCTGGGCTCATCGCGGAAAGACAGAAATGAGCGTATGGATTGCCCTCGAAGAAAAAGCAGTTCATCCCCTGTTTGGTCCCGATCTTATGACAAATTCAAAAATAACCTCGTCGGCAGGTATAAATCCCGAAGTAATTGCAGACCGGCTTGAACCGAAAAATTCCACCGATCATTCTTTCCCATATTTACATTGGTGGCCTAATAAAGGAACAACCGAATGGGTCCAAATCGATTTTCAAAAACCGGAAGAAGTATCGCAGATTGATGTTTATTGGTTCGATGATACCGGTATAGGCGAGTGCCGCATTCCTTCTTCATGGAAATTATTCTATAAAGATGGTGAAAGATGGCGTGAGGTTTATACGGTTGATAAATATGGTGTTGAAAAGGATAAATATAACAGCGTGATATTCGAAACTGTTAGAACAAATTCCTTAAAAATTGAGATCCTTTCTAAAGCTGATTTTGCCAGCGGAATTCATGAAATAAAAATTAAATGAGAGGTAATTATGTACAGAGTATTAAATGATTTTTTCGAAGATTGGAAATACGAAAGCGAATCAACGCTTAAATTGTTCAATAACATTACTGATGAAAGTAAGAATCAAAAAGTAACGCAAGAGGGCAGATCACTCGGCTTTATTGCCTGGCATATTACCCAAAGCATACCCGAAATGATGCAGAGAACTGGATTGGATTTTGCTGGCTTTGATGAATACTTACCAGAACCCAACAGTTTTTCCGGTATTGTATCCCGCTATAAGAAATATTCTGACGAATTATTTTCTCAATTGGAAAAAAAATGGTCGGATATTGATCTTAATGAAAATATAAATATGTATGGCGAGAATTGGAAAAAAGGTAAAGTTCTTTCTGTTCTAATAATTCATCAAGCGCATCACCGCGCTCAAATGACAGTTTTAATGAGGCAAGCCGGATTGTTAGTTCCCGGAGTTTACGGTCCCTCCAGGGAAGAATGGGCTGCAATGAAGATGGATCCGCAAATGTAAACGGGAGGTTTATTTTTAGTTTGATTTAGTTGCGCAAAGAGTGTAAAATTCGATCGGTTATGTATGAGGGATAAATGAAAGTACTGATTTTGCTTTTTGTTCAGATCTCTCTTTTATGCGCCCAGACCAATCTCGATAGCTTTATGAACAGCATTTCTTCCAAGCCTGATTCTGCAAGAGCAAGACTTTTAAATGATTATGCTTGGACTAACAGAAGCAAAGATCCTAAAACTGCACTCAAAGTAACCGAAGAAGCGTTAAAGATTTCTAAAACAATTAACAATAAAAGTCTTCAGGCACGCTCACTAAATTTAATGGGTGTTATCTACAGAAACCTTGGTAACTACGATAAATCCATAAGTGTTTATACTAATGCTCTCCGTCTTGCAGAAGAAATAAAAGATTCGGTTCAAATAGCATATTCACACAATAATTTAGGCGGTATTTATAGACTTCAAGGCAACAGCGCTCTTGCTCTTGAATATATTCTTAAAGCTCTTGGTCTGTTCGAAAAACTTAAGCATAAAGAAGGAATCTCTTTCTGCACAATTAATATTGGACTGATATACAGAAGGCAGGGCAATTTTATCAAAGCTCTTGAGTATCTGAATTACACGCTCCGTTAAAGAGAGGAAATAAACGACCGGCCGGGTAAAGCTCTGGCGCTAAATCTAATTGCTGAAGTACACTTTGATCTGAGAGAATTAAATGCTGCCTTAAAATATTACCTGGATGTAGAGAAGGAATATTATGCTGTTGATGATAAAAAAGGACTTTCCGCTGCGTGGGGAGGAATTGCCGGCGTTTATTATGAACAAAAAGATTTTACCAAAGCACTTCAGTTTAGAAAGAAATCTCTTGATCTTGCAACAAAAATAAATTACCTGGAAGGACAGGTTCATAATCATATTAACCTTGGTCTTATCTATGCACAGCTGAAGAATTTTAAGCAAGCCGACCTGGAATTTGCAGAAGCTCTTAAAATTGCTGGCAGTATGAAAGAAATTTATGTTCAGATCGATACATATCGAAATTTTGCTAAATACAATGAGATAAAAAATAATTATAAGGATGCTCTTTCATATTTCAAAAAATATACTGCTCTAAAAGATTCTGTTATGAAACATGAAAATGTTGCTTTGATAACCGAGATGGAAGCAATTTATAAAAGTGAGAAAGCAGAAAAAGAAAAAACTCTTCTTATGAAAGATCTTGAGTTGAGGGATAAGCAAACAAATCATTTAGTAATTATTCTTTTATTGATAGTAATAATGGTTGTAATGATCTACAGCAGATATTTAACTAAAAAAGCTGCTAATAAAAAACTTCAGGAATTGAACGCAGTTAAAGATACTTTCTTCAGATTAATTGCGCATGACCTCAAAACTCCTTTCCATGCAATTTTTGGTTATACTGATTTATTAAAGGAGGATTTTAACAATTTGTCCAATGAAGAAAAACTGAAGTATGTTAATGATATTGGGCATGCCGCCAAACAAAGCTATCAGCTGTTAGAAAATCTGTTAATGTGGTCCCAATCCGAATCGGGCAGAATGGAATTTAATCCACAAATATTAAATATTAACCTCATTATACTTGAAAGCAAAGAATTATTAATGCCCGCTGCTCATAATAAAAATATAGAAATTACGGTTGATTGCGATGATAACCTTTCTATTAAAGCAGATTTTCAAATGCTTACAACAGTACTCCGCAATTTAATTTCTAATGCAATTAAATTTACTTATCCTGGCGGGAAGGTTACAATTAAAGTGAATGATGAGCCCAAAGAGGTGAAGGTTTCCATAAAAGATAACGGAATGGGAATGAGCGAAGAAACAGTAAAGAAGTTATTTAGACTGGACGAATTAAATACTTTAAATGGAACAACCGGCGAAAGAGGAACCGGACTGGGTCTTATTT
>DYHC01000343.1 GCA_020724325.1 Melioribacter roseus | reverse complement strand
CCTTTTGGTTACATCCGCATTCATTTCAAGAAAGACTTTTTCCGTTTCATCAACTCTTTCAATTGGGATATGAGGGTCAACATCGCTGCATCCAAGAAATATTACTGTGTTATCAAAACTTCCGCTGTATTTTCGTGGTGTGTTGTTAGGACCAATAAGTCCACCGCTCAGCCCGACAACTCCTCCGAACTTTGCAGGATTTCTTGCAGCATATTCCAGACTTAAACATGCGCCTTGAGAGAACCCGAGCAAGAAAATCCTATTGGTTGAAAAACCTTTGCTTAACAAATCATTAATTATAGAATCTATCAATTGAAGTCCGGAAGTTATTCCCGGTTCATTCATCTCTAAAGGTGATAAAAAGCTGTAAGGATACCATGTATTCATATTGGCTTGTGGTGCAATGTAAGCAACATTACCAACACCAAATTCATCTGCTAATGTTAAAATGCTTTCAGCCGTTGCGCCCCGCCCGTGAATCATTATCATTGCAGCATCTGCGGTTTCAAGTTTTTTCCCTTTATGAAAAACTGGTTGATCGCGATGTGGTTCTTTTATTTTATCGTATTTATTCATCTTTCGGCATCTCTAAAAACCTCAAATGCAATCTGCGGAAATCAGTTTTATCCGCCATAGAACGGCGGACAAGTCTGTGTTTATCCGTGTTCTATTTACCTAAAAAATAGTTTTTAGAGATGCCCTATAGTAATAAAGATTGATCTTCTCGGTTTTCCATCAACGCTTTTTGTTTTATGACCTCTGCCGGTAACGTCCTCAACCAGAAGAATATCTCCGGCTTTAAATCTTCTTTTTTCTCCAACTCCGTTTTCAATTTCTATTTCGCCATCGAGAAGAACTATAAATTGTTTTTGGGGCGCCGGATGAAAATCGTAATTATAATTTCCATCGGTTTCTCTAAAAATCAGTTCACTAACTTTAATTTTATTTGAGAGCCAGCCTATCATTCCATTATCGAACAATTCATAATCAATTTCTTTAAAATGTGTTTCATTATCTTCGCCGGTATACAAGTGTGTTACTTTCATACTAATTCTGTTTTACAAATTTCTTTGTTTTTAATGGAATTAATAATTGTTCAATTAATTTTCTTTTTGATTCGTGCCAGGCAGGAAGTTTTAATTCCATTCCAAGAGAGTCAAGATTTTCATCAACTAGAAACCCTGGTCCGTCTGTTGCTATCTCGTATAAAATTCCTCCCGGCTCGCGGAAATAGATTGAGTGGAAATAATTCCTGTCAATCATTTCTGTAGGATACAAACCAGATTCAATCATTTTATTTCTCCAGTTATTTTGTTCATTGTCGTTTGCAGTTCGCCAAGCAATATGATGCACCGTTCCAGCGCCGTTTATTCCCGGCTGTGAATCCGGATCTTCCTGAATATCAACAAAAGCTTGGCTGGCTTCGTTTCCGAAAGAATAGCGCTTAATGTTTCCTTCTGTTCCGGATAAAACCGCTCCCATTATATTTGTAAGAAGCTCAACGGATTTAAGAGAATTTTTCAGATAAAAGTAAACGCCGAAGAATTTTCTGATAGAATAATCCGCCGGAACATCGCCGTTATTCCAGCCCGCAATGATATCGGCAGCCGGATCTGCGACAATTTCTATTTTCATTCCGTCCGGATCAAGTAATGAAATGCAGCTGTAGCCAAATTTTGTAAAAGGTCCGTCAAAATTTACAGCCCGTTCAGAAAAACGATTCGCCCAGTAATTAAGAGAGTTTGAAGGAACGCTGAATGCTACAATAGTAATTTCGCCAGAGCCGCGCTTTCCTCTTTTTGCATCGGGAAATGGAAAGAATGTTAATACTGTGCCCGGCGTTCCTATTTCATCCGCATAATATAAATGATATACGTCCGGCGCGTCGAAGTTAACAGTCTTTTTAATAAATCTCATACCAAGCAGATCTGTATAAAAATCATAATTAGCTTGAGGGTCGCTTGCCATTACAGTTATGTGATGAATTCCGTTAATTGCCTTTTCCATCATTATCCTTTCTATCCTCTAAGTTTATCGAGAAGCTCGTTCAGTGTTTTTGCTTCGTTCGGTTTTATGCCGATAAAGAGCTTTTCGAATTGATCTTCGATCGAACCTATATTTTTTAATAGTTCCATCCCTTTTTTAGTTATCTTTACTTCTACTTTTCTTCTATCCTTAGGGCAGATTTTTCTTTCAACAAGCCCCTTATCCTTAAGTCTTTCTACTAGTCTTGATGCGTCAGACATTTTATCCAGCATCCTTTCTTTCAAAAGATTAATTGATGCAGGATTTGGATGTTGTCCTCTCAAAATTCTTAAAATATTGTATTGAGTTCCGGTAATCTGAAATCTCTTGAAAAACCCGGCTTGATAATTCAACCACCAGCCGTGAGTGTAAATTAAATTCACGGCTAGTTTGTGAAATTCGTTTTTAAATTTTTTCTGCTTGATTTCGTCTTCCAGTTTCATCGATTATTTTTTTACTAATTGAAGATCAATAACTAATTCAACTTCTTTTCCTACAACCAGTGCGCCGGTTTCAATTGCGGTGTTCCATCTAAGGTTGTAATCGAAACGGTTAACTTCTCCGGTAACTTTAAATCCTGCTTTTGTATTTCCCCACGGATCTTTTACCATTCCATTATACTTAACCTCCAGCTCTACCTGTCGGGTTACATCGCGAATAGTAAGGTCGCCAACAAGTTTAAATTTGTTGTCGTTTATTTTTGATATCGACTTGCTTTTAAAAGTCATTTTCGGAAATTTTTCTGCGTTGAAAAAATCATCCGATCTTAAGTGTTTATCGCGTCCTTCATTGTCTGTAAAAATGCTTGCCGTGTTAATTGATAATTCAATTTGAGCTGTAGAAAAATCATCGCCGTTGGTCGAAATTTTTCCGTCATACTCTTTGAAGAAACCTTCTACATCGGTAATTACAAGGTGCGATACGCTAAAGCCAATTTTAGAATGAGCTTTATCAATAGACCAGTTTGTCTGGGCTGATAATGATATGGCAGAAAAAACTAAGAACGCTAAGAAAAGATTTATTTTACGCATTTTATTGCTCCTTTTTTATGATTGTTATTTTAATTACAATAAATGTTGTGCCGTATAATGTTACAACGCATATAATTTGAAAGTAGT
>DYHC01000342.1 GCA_020724325.1 Melioribacter roseus | reverse complement strand
AATTTATTAACGGCACCTTTTGAAGATAGTATTCTTTTTTTCGCCTTGATGCTTATTTCTGACATTGTTTAATAACTCCTGATAATTAAAAACTATAATTTATCTTTATCTATTTCGAATAAAGAACTGATAGATTCATTTCTGTTCGACCTGATAATTGCTTCTGCAAATAATCCAGAAGCGGTTCTAACAACTATTTTATCACCCACATTCTTCATAAGCGGAATGCTGTCTGTTACATATAAAGTTTCTATTTCGCTGTTATTTATTTTATCTACAGCTTCACCGGATAACAAAGGGTGAGTGGCGATGCCATAAATTTTCTTTGCACCATTTTCTTTTAATGTTTTTATTGCCGTTACAAATGTTCCGCCGGTATCAATTAAGTCATCTACTAATAAAATATTTTTACTTTTTACGTCGCCTATAATACTCATATACTCAACAACATTATGTTTGGCTCTCCGCTTGTCAATTACAACGAAGTCTGCCTCCAGTTTGTTTGCGTATGATCTTGCTAACTTAATACCTCCAATATCCGGAGAAACAACAATCCAGCCTTCAGTTTTATCTTTGAAAAGAACAGTGAAAACCGGTGATGCATACAGGTGATCAAAAGGAATATCGAAAAATCCCTGAATCTGTGCCGCGTGCAAGTCCATTGTTATAACTCTATCAGCGCCGGCAACGGTAATTAAATTAGCAACCAGCTTAGCAGAAATTGAAACTCTTGGCTGATCTTTTCTGTCTTGTCTTGCATAACCAAAATAAGGTATTACTGCCGTAACTCTTTTAGCAGAAGCACGTTTAGCAGCATCGAGCATAATCAGTAATTCTATTAAATTTTCTGCCGGGGGATGTGTTGATTGAACAATATAAACATCTCTGCCGCGAATATTATCCTTAAATTTTACCCAGATTTCTCCATCGCTGAACTTTTTATAGTCAATTTCACCTTGCCTTAAATTAAGGTACTGGCAAATTTTTGCGGTTAATTCAGGATTAGATCTTCCAGAAAAAATTAATGGTTCTTGTTCCAAGACGGATTTTTTATTGTTATACAAAAAACAGACGCCAAATATATAGAATTAATATAGCCCAGTCAAATCCAATGGCTGCTTGCAAGTTAATATAAATTAAGAACTTAGGAAGAAAATCCTATTTAAACCTCTTACTGAATACGTAAACTACAACTATCACTAAGACAAAAAGAGCAATAATATAAATCCAGATTGGCGTTTCCTTCAGTTTAAAAGGACGATAAGTGGCAGAAATATGTTTACCTGTTCCAATTTCATCATGGTAATACTGCCAGGTCAATTTGTTCCTTGATACTTCAGTTGCATTATGACTTAATATTTCTCCAGGGAGGTAATAAGTATAAGTGAGTGAAAGATTTTTACTCTTAATACCAAATCCAGTAGCAATAGGAGCGATAAATTGAGAGAAAATTTTTGTATCACCCGTTCCATCTTTAATGGATAATTTAGAATCTCTAAATGCGGGCAGCTGATTTAGTGAATCGAGACTGTTGAATTCAAATTCTACTTTACCGTGTATAGTGCTGTCAGAAAAATTTCTGTAGACTTCTACATTTTTTATAGAGCTGAAAGAAGAAGTAAATTCCTTATAAACCGAATCCTTATTAAATAGTCCTAATTGATCAATAACTATTGAATCTCTGGCAGAAGTCCATTTCATCCAATAATGAATGAACATATTACCGGATCCATCGGTTTTAATAGTTGTTACTTGCGTGTAATTGAGGCAGCCGTTCAAAAATATCATTAAAACCAGTGCAATATTTCTTTTCATAAATTAGCCGGTATTTTTTCATATTCAATATGCAAAAATAAATAGAAACAATTAGATATTTGATTTGATTTTTTTACTAACTATTTTTGCAGCCGGAATTTTAATGCAGAAAGGTTTTTATGCCAACATATGAATATAAATGTCTGGATTGCGGACATAAGTATGAAATATTTCAAAGAATAACTGAAGAGCCGGCAGATGAATGCCCGGTGTGTAAAGGTAATGTTAAAAGACTTATTGGTATGGGAGCCGGACCCATATTTAAGGGAAGTGGATTCTATCAAACAGATTATAAATCGAGACCTTCTGAAAGTGAAAATAAAATTGAAGCTAAGAAAGAATCCACAAAAACAGAATAAATAAAGTATCTGTTACAGATATAATTTTTATTACGAGTTGTGCAGCCATTATTACGGCTTAGAAAACTTTTAGAAATCAATCACTGCTTTTTAGAAAGAATACTATTTAAAAATCATATCCTATTGAAAAATAATATCTGGGAGAAGAGAATCCCTGTACATTATATTTCCAGGCAACATCTATCCGCCATAAGAATAGAAAATAAACTCTTAAACCAACACCAGTGCCAATAAGTAAGTCTTTAGTTACGGTATCTCCAAAATCATTTTTAGAGAAGAGCTGAAGTTTTTTAGAGTCACTCCATGCAGAGCCGGCATCTATAAAAGCAGCGCCGAGAATATTCTGGAATAATATTGGGAGAGGTCCGGTAACCAGGTATCTAATTAAAGGCATTCTTAATTCCAGATTGAGTAATGAATATTTTGAACCGATTTGCTCGGCATAATCGTATCCTCGCAGCGGTAATGCAGGTGAGAGAAACGCAAAATCGGTTGCAGATTCAATCGGAATATCCTGAGTAGCAAATGTTCGGTTTACCCAGTTATCTGTTCCGCCTATAAAGAATCTTTGCGGATTAGCACCACCGGAAAAACCTCCGGATAATCGGATTACAAACGAGTTATCGAACCAGAATCTCATATACGTCCGGTAATCGTATACAATTGAGTAGAAACTTTGTGCTTTTTTTGAAAGTCCGGGATTTCCAAAGAGTGTAAAATTATAACGAGTTCCTTCAATGGGCGATGTATATCCCCACATTACATTATCATGAACAAAGCTGAAAGCCGGAACAAGGTAAGTAACTTTATCAGAAGGAACGGAAATATTATCCAGGTTTTCCGAAGAAACGTTCATTAAACTTAGTGAGCCATCAACCCGATAGAAACGATTGAGCGGATAACTTGCAGATAATACAGCACTACAATTCCTAAATCGGTATAACTCACTTCCAAAGAATGATGTTCTATATAAAAACC
>DYHC01000341.1 GCA_020724325.1 Melioribacter roseus | reverse complement strand
ATTATCGAAAATATAACAGTGATTGACTGCAGTTCAAACGATGAGAAATAATTCTTAGGGATAACTTGCTCGAAACCAGCGATCATCGGAAATGTAATTGCTAAACCAACTCCTCCACCTAATAATGAAATTAACATAGATTCGCCCATGATCAAACCAACCATATGAAATGTAGAAAATCCTAACGTCTTAAATACTGCATATTCTCTTGTCCGTTCGCGGGCAGACATAATCATTGTATTACCAAGCACAAGCATTATAATTCCCACAATTGCAAAGGACATAAAATTCATAGCAGTGAAAAGTGCCTTAAAAGATGCCATGAAATTTTCAGTAAAAGCTCTTTCGGATTCAGTTTTGGTTTCAGCCGGTGAATTCTTAAAAAGAATATCAATGTTATTAGATACTACTGCAGTTTTATCCGGAGCATTAATTCTAATTATATACCAGCCTACCCAGCCAGCTCTTTCAGGTGTTTCTTCTTTCAGTCTTTCATCAATATAATCCCATCTGAAAAACATTTGTGTTGGATCGAAGTATTTGAATTTTGATTTATAAATTCCTCTAACTACAAAATCCCATCGTCCAGGATAAATATCACCTTCCAGAGTCATCACATCACCAAGTTTAAGACCGTACATTCTTGCAAGTTCATTTCCAATAATACAAGCGCTTCTTTCTCGTTTGAATGCCTCAATCTGTTCTTTAGGCACAATCATTTCGTCGTAGGTTTCTATAAAAGTTTCATGATCTACAGCCATTCTTGCAAAGAATTGATTTTTATCTTTATAAACTCCTTGAAACCAAGAAGCAAAGGATACTGATTTAACTCCTTCAACATTTGCTATCTTATCCTTGTAGGCGTAGGGTAATGGAAATATAAATGATACTGACTGCCTTGTGATTAAGCGATTTGGAGAGGATGCTTTAACGGCTTCATCCCACGAAGTAACAACTGTTCTAAGAATTCCAAATGCTAAGACTGCAATTGCAATTCCGATAATTGTCAAAGCTGTTCTTAATTTATGACGAAGAGAATTCTTAAGAATTAATTTTAGTACTTTCATAATTCACCTAAACTAAATCGCCTTTTTCGAGATGACGGATTACTCTGGCTTTTTCGGCTGCATTAGGATCATGAGTAACCATTAAAATAGTTTTTTTGAATTCTTTGTTTAAACGTTCCATAAGGGTTAAAATTTCTTCTGCAGAGTTTTTATCAAGATCGCCGGTTGGTTCATCAGCAACAAGAATAGCTGGATCGGTTACAATTGCTCTTGCAATTGCAACTCGCTGTTCTTGTCCGCCTGATAATTGTTTTGGTGAATGGTTCATTCTATCTGCAAGACCAACAATTCCTAAAGCAGTTTCAACATGTTTTTTTCTCTCCTTTTTTGAAAGCTTTGTTAGCAATAAAGGCAGCTCAACATTTTCAAATGCTGTAAGAACCGGAATTAAATTAGAAAATTGAAAAATAAACCCTACATTAGATGCACGCCACTTTGCCAAAGCGGATTCACCTAATTTGCCAATATCGGTTCCGGCTACAATTACTTCACCTTTTGAAGGACGATCAATTCCAGCTATTAAATTTAATAAAGTAGTTTTTCCGGAACCCGATGGACCCATTAATGCCATAAATTCCCCTTCTTCTACATCAATGGATATATTTTGCAATACTGGAATTTCTAAACTATTCCGCCAATAAGATTTAAATAAATTTCGAACTTGGATAATTGCAGACATTATTTTCTCCTAGAAAATTTTCCCAAACATTTTATTTGATAGTTACTTTTACTCCATTTATTATTTTGTCTGAAACTTTTTCAATAACTCTATCACCATTCACCAAGCCAGCTTTTACCTCAACATAAGAACCCATATCTCTTCCGGTTTCTATAGCCACTTCAGAAGCTTTGTCGTCGCGGACTAAATAGACTACTTGTTTCCCATTTCTATTCACGACTGCACTTTTATCAACAACTAAAATCTGTTTTTTAACAAGTTGACTTTCATCAATAGCACCTTTCAAAAATACAACTTTTGCACTCATTTCTGGCAATACTCTTTTATCATATCTTTTGAATCCTACTTTAACCATAACTGTTGCTTTAGCGCGATCTGCAGTAGGAACAATTTTATCAACAAAACCCGGATATGCATTATCAGGATAAGCATCAAGTCTAATTTCACAATCTTGTTCAATAATAATTTTTTCAATATTTGATTCTGATACGTCCGCTTCAACTTGTAGCGAAGTCATATCTGCAATTGTTACAACAGCAGCTTTAGAATTTACGCCGGCAGCTAATGGTGCAACAATTTCTCCTACATCTGCATTTTTGGTAAGCACGGTTCCATTGAATGGTGCACGAATTAAAGTATTTTCCATTGCAACTTCTGCAGCCATAATCTGTGCTTTGGCAAGTTCTATTGAAGCTTTTACTCTTTTAAGGCGGGAGTCGGCTATATCAAATTCTGCTGGAGTTGAAGCACCGCTTTTGAGTAATTCACTTACTCTTGAATAAGTATTTTCGGCATCTCTTAAATCTGCTTGATTAAACAACAGAGTAGCTTTGGCTTGCTCGAGCTGTGCTTTAATGTCATTATCTTCTAATCTTGCTATCACTTGATCTTTAACAACACGATCACCTTCAACTACTCCAAGGTAAACTAACTTTCCCATTCCCTTTGATGCTACGGCTGCTTTCCTCTGGGCAACTACATATCCATTTGCTGTTAATACTGCATCGGATTGTGATTGAGACTGCATTATAGCTGTTACTAATCTAACTTCAATTGCAGGATCAAATAAAGTCTGATATGCAATGACAATTAAATAAATAACTATAACTGATAAGACTGCCCCAATTCCCCATTTCAAATATTTTGCATGAGCGGGATTTTCATCTTTGTTACGATCAATTTTAAGTGCAGATAAATCTGCTTTCTTTGCTTCCATAATGTCCCTTAATTGTAAAAAGGATGTTTTAAAACAATGTTCATATTTGAAATTATCTTAAAGCAATATAAAAATATCGAATAAAATATTTTTAGCTTTTCTTTAGACTTACTAAGCTGCCTTAAGTTCATTATGAAAAATTAAGGACATCTCTAAAAACCTCAAATGCAATCTGCAGAAATCAGTTTTATCCGCCATAGAACGGCGGAC
>DYHC01000340.1 GCA_020724325.1 Melioribacter roseus | reverse complement strand
AATATTGATAACCCTCTGCTTACGGTAAGAGAAGCTTCCGGAAGAAATCCTAAAAGAATAATTATCGATGGGAAACTTTCTTCCAGATTAGAATCAAAAGTCTTTAATGATTCTGCGGCTGAAACTTTTGTTTTCTGTTCGGATAAACTCAAAACAGATCAAAAAAAATCCTTTGTTGAAAAGAATATCAATCTAATTGAGATTGAAACCGATGATAACATGCACATAAAACTTACTGACATGCTTTCTTACCTAAGTTCACTTAAAATTAATTCCGTCTTGGTTGAGGGTGGTAAGAACATTTTTAAGCAGTTTTTTAATTTAGACTTCTTTGATGAACTAATTCACCTTCAGTCTCCTGCCATCCTCTCAAAAGGATTAAGTGTTGTTGATTCCCGTATGTTTAGTAATTTAGTGCAAACTAAAAAATTAATTTTAGGAAATGACATAATGTTCCATTACAAAAACCTGAGCAGCAAATGTTTACAGGCTTAATTGAAGAAGTAGGCAAAATAATTTCTTCTAAACCTTTTGGCAGTGGTTTAGCTATCGAAATCTATTCTGAAAAATTAACTAAAGATGCTAAAGTTGGTGATTCCATAGCGGTAAATGGAGTCTGCTTAACAATTACTAAAATTACAACTAACCACATATACTTTGACGCTGTATTTGAAACTATTAAGAAAAGTACATTGGGCGAGTTAAAAGCTTCTGCTATGGTAAATCTTGAACCGGCTCTAAAACTTGGACAAAAACTTGGCGGACATTTAGTGCAAGGTCATGTTAACCACATTGGAAAAATAACCGGAATAACAAACAAGGGTGAAAATTATTTAGTGTCTATTTCATTTCCTTTTGTGTTGCAAAAGTATATTGTAAAAGAAGGTTCTATAGCCATTGATGGTATTAGCCTTACTGTTGCGCAAATTAATTTAAACGAAATTGTTTGCTCAATAATTCCTCATACTTGGAAGAATACAAACCTTTGTTATAAAAAAATTGGAGAAAAAGTAAACATTGAAGTGGATATACTGGCAAAATATGCTGAGAACGTTAATGTCGGTTCAACTGTAATTAAAGAAGATATAACTGAAGAATGGTTAAAGAAAATTGGATATTGAAATGAACAAAGAACAAAATGAATACACCGGTAAATTAAGCACAATCGAAGAAGCCATTAAGGATATTGGCAATGGCAAAATGATTATTGTGATTGACGATGCAGACAGGGAGAACGAAGGTGATATAATTGCTGCAGCAGAGTTAATAACGCCGGAACAAATAAACTTTATTACGCGCGAAGCACGCGGGATATTATGTGTTGCTATCAATGAGAAAAAAGCTAAAGAGCTTGAACTAGACTTGATGGTAAATGATAACACTTCTTTCCATCAAACTCCTTTTACAATTTCAGTTGACTATATTCATGGAACTACAACCGGTGTTTCTACTTACGACAGGACTGCAACAATTAAGGCAATTGCCGATGAAAATTCCAAACCAAATGATTTTGCAAGACCCGGACACATATTTCCTTTAATTGCCAAAAACGGTGGT
This sequence comes from Melioribacter roseus, assembly GCA_020724325.1. Lineage (GTDB taxonomy): Bacteria > Bacteroidota > Ignavibacteria > Ignavibacteriales > Melioribacteraceae > DSXH01. The sequence continues at coordinate 1,615 of DYHC01000340.1, read as the reverse complement.
GTATTAAAGCGTTCGGGACATACTGAAGCAGCTATTGATATTGTCGCTTTAGCCGGATTGAATCCCATAGGTGTTCTATGCGAAATTCTTCATTACGATGGAACGATGTCTCGTTTGCCGCAGTTAATTGACTTTGCCGCTAAACACAATCTTAAAATTATTTCTATTGCGGATTTAATTGAGTTTAGAAGAAGAAAAGAGAAATTAGTTAACTGTAAGACTGTTATTAATCTTCCTACTGCCTATGGTGATTTTAAGCTTCACCTTTATGAAAATCTGCTCGATCCAAACGACAATTCTGTTGCGCTAGTTAAAGGCAAGTTATCTAATAACATTCCAACTTTGGTACGTGTTCACTCGGAATGCTTAACCGGCGATGTTTTTGGTTCTTTAAGATGCGACTGCGGGGAACAATTAACCGCAGCTTTAGAAATGATTGAACGTGAAGGAACGGGAGTTTTGTTATACATGAGACAAGAAGGAAGAGGAATTGGAATTGTTAATAAAATTTTGGCTTATGAACTTCAGGATAAAGGAAGCGATACCGTAGAAGCAAATGAGAAACTTGGCTTCAAAGCAGATTTACGCGATTATGGTATTGGCGCTCAGATTCTGAAGGATCTCGGATTAACAAAAATTCGCTTAATAACAAACAATCTGAAAAAGATCATTGGTTTGAATGGATACGATTTAGATATAGTTGAAAGAGTTCCTGTCGAAATTAAGCCAAACAATAACAACACCAGATATTTAAGAACAAAAAAGGAAAAACTCGGTCATTTATTAACTAGTCTATAATTTCTTATATATATAAAGGAAAATGAAATGCAGATTCTAGAAGGTAATTTATCAGCTAAGGGGAAAAAATTCGCAATCGTAGTTTCCCGGTTTAATGAGGTTATTTGTAAAAGCTTACTCGCCGGCTCAATTGATTGCTTAAAAAGACATGAATGCTCAGAGAATGATGTAACTGTTGCTTATGTTCCAGGTGCATTCGAAATACCCTTTGCCGCAAAAAAAATTGCTGCTTCTAAAAAATTTGATGCGGTTATTTGTCTTGGCGCGGTTATACGCGGCGCAACTCCTCACTTCAACTACATAGCAGCTGAAGTTTCTAAAGGTGTTGCACATGTAGGTTTAGAAAGTGAAGTGCCTGTAATTTTTGGAATAATTACATCCGATACTATTGAACAAGCTTTGGAACGCGCTGGAACAAAAGCCGGAAATAAAGGTTGGGATGCTGCAATATCTGCTATTGAGATGGCAAACTTAATCAGGAATATTTAGTTTGCGTATTAACAGCGCTGCTCAATGTTTCTTATAGCAAACTTTAAATCCGTTGTTTACTAAAAAGCTTGGCTGCGTAGTTATTAAAACTTCTGTGCAAATTAATTCTCAACCTACGAAAACACAAACCCGAATTTCTTCGGGTTTGTTGCGGAGAGTCAGGGATTCTCAGCCGGAGGCTGATGAGCCTACGGCTCAGAACCCTCAGCTTGCTGTTTTAATATGTTATCAAAAAATTTTATGCCAAATCCGATTACAAGAAAAAGGTAATTATTGCGGAGAGTCAGGGATTCTCAGCCGGAGGCTGATGAGCCTACGGCTCAGAACC
>DYHC01000339.1:1840-3173 GCA_020724325.1 Melioribacter roseus | reverse complement strand
AAATAATCATAAAGCAAACCGGACTAGTGGTCGTGCTCGATGACAACTCTTCCGGTTTGTTTACCTTCGAGTATTTTAGTGATTTCTTTGTCAAGTGAATCAAGTTTGATTGTATTTAGGAAAGCTCCCGGCAATTCAACTTTCCAATCAATTGCCAATTTATCCCAAACGAAAAGTCTTTGGTCCATGGGACGCGATGCTGAGTCAATTCCGCAAAGTGTAACGCCACGGATTAAAAACGGATATATGGAAGTCGTCAAAACATCGCCCGAAACATTGCCTACAACACAAACGCATCCGTGTTGCTGCGTCGAACGAATAACACTCGATAAAGTTCCTCCCCCTATATTTTCGATTGCCCCCAACCATTGGCTTGATAAAAGTGGACGTGTGGTAATATCAAGAATCATTGTGTTACGCAAAACTTCCTTTGCACCCATTTTACGTAAAAATTCCTCGTAGTGCAATTTGCTTGTTGAGGCAACCACATCATAACCGAGCTTTGCGAGAATGCATAGAGCCAATGCACCCACACCACCGGTTGCGCCCGTTACGAGAATTTTGCCGCTTCCGGGCATTATATCATGCTTTTGTAATTCATATATACATATACCTGCGGTAAATCCTGCCGTACCAAACATCATGGCATCATGAAGATTGATTTGTTCAGGTTTTGGAACAATCCACGATGCCGGAACCTTTACATAGCCGCCAAAACCTCCCGGAGTGTTCATGCCCAAGTCATATCCCGTGACAATTACCTCATCGCCTTCTTTAAAATCAGAAACTTTCGAACAAACGACAATGCCTGCTACATCAATTCCGGGAGTGTGCGGGTACTTCCGAGTTATGCCTCTGTGACCTCTTGCAGAAAGAGCATCTTTGTAATTAAGTGAAGAATACAATACCTTTATCAATACGTCATTATCGGGTAAGTCATCAGTTGACAGTTCCATAATGCTTCTTTGGAAAACATTCGGAGAAGGTTCCTCGGTAACTAAAGCTCTATAAATTACTGACATTTTTACTTTTTTCCTTTGATATTTGCATTTTAATACTTAATTTTAAAAATGTTTTAAACACTTTAAAGAAAAATGTATTGCAAATATATTACAATAATTACGAACTTAGTGAAGAGTTTCAATCATGCATTGACTTTGGAAGATATTTAAGATTAAGCTATAAATTCATTAAATAATCAATAAACATTTAAGGAGCTTCAAAATGGAATTTAAAAAAATAACCGTACTGGGTGCAGGAACAATGGGCAACGGAATAGCACATGTGTTCGCACTTTCAAATTACAAAGTTAACTTGTTCGATATCAATCCTA
>DYHC01000339.1:448-1830 GCA_020724325.1 Melioribacter roseus | reverse complement strand
TATCGAAAAATCTCGACAGACAAGTGAAAAAGGAAAAAATCACAGTTGAAGATATGAACGTCACTTTGGCAAACATTACTCCTATTACCGATTTAGCATTATGTATAGATTCGGACTTAGTTGTCGAAGCGGCTACCGAGAGCAAAGAGTTGAAATTCAAGATTTTCTCCGATTTAGACGCTGTCGCGAAAGATGGTGCTGTTCTGGCATCGAACACCTCGACGATATCAATTACTGAAATAGCCGCTAAAACTAAGCGGCCTGAATATGTCATAGGTATGCACTTTATGAATCCCGTTCCGATGATGAAATTAGTTGAAGTTATCCGCGGATTGGCTACTTCGGACGATACCTACGGCGCAACGGTCGAATTATGCAGGAAATTAGGCAAAAGTCCTATAGCAGCAAACGATTATCCGGGATTTATCTCAAACAGGATTCTTCTGCCATTTATCAATGAAGCAATTTATGCTCTTATGGAAAATGTCGGTACAGTTGACGCAATTGACGAAGTAGCGAAATTGGGATTTGCCCATCCGATGGGACCACTAATGTTGGCAGATTTAATAGGACTTGACACCTGTTTGGCGATTCTTGAAGTGCTCCACAATGACCTTGGTGACCCGAAATACCGTCCGTGTCCCTTACTTAAGAAAATCGTAGCATCGGGCAATTATGGTCGTAAAACAGGCAAAGGCTTTTACTTATACGGTGGTGGAAATGATGTACCTGTGGCAATAAAATTTTAATTTATGATTAAATTTTTTTATTTTCTAAGAAAATGTTGTAATTTTGATTTTTTAAAGCAGAGATTAAAATGAATGATTTAGCAGCATTAAATATTAGATTTGATTCCGATGACCCTGATGTGTTGGAAGCGTATCAACACGAGACACAGGGTCAGTACAAAGAAGCAATTGAGCATTACAAAAAAGCACTTGCAAGAAATCCGAATTTGGGTATTGTATATAAGCATATCGGCAATGCTTTATATCGTTTAGGGGATATCGAGCAAGCTGTTCAAAATTTGGAAAAAGCCACTGAACTTTTGCCCAATTATCCGACGATTTATTTCGAACTTGGACTTGGTTATTACAGACTTGGAAGCCTGAAAAAAGGGCTGCGCTCGCTTGCCAAATGTATTGAATTAGATAAAGACTTTCTTATAGCCCACTATTGGTCTGGAATTCTAAGCTATCATTGCGGTCATCTCAACGAAGCACGAGACTTTTTCAGGCATGTCACTAAGGTTCAGCCTAAGTTTTTGATAGCTTTTTTCCACCTTGGCGTTACTTGCCTGCGGTTGGGATTTTACGAAGAAGCCGCTCAGGCACTCAAAAACGTAGTTGACAACAATTCCGAAAGTCCTTCGGCTTTGGCAT
>DYHC01000339.1:0-438 GCA_020724325.1 Melioribacter roseus | reverse complement strand
TTATTGGGCGATGCCTATTTAAATTTAAACCGTAGATTTGAAGCTCGTCAGGTTTATCGCAAAGCACTTGAATTGGACCCGAACGACGTAAAAGCCAAAAACGGATTAGCCTCTCTCGATGACTTTGGTGAAGCAGTGATATAACAAGATTCGAGCCTTCGTATGACATTTAGTTTCGGCTACAAGTTCTTTTTGAAGCCAAGAACATTAGCTGGCATCCAAGAATTATAGCTCTATTTCATTGAAAACTCAAGCATGATACTTTCAAATTATTCTTCGCTCTAACTTTGCTTCTATTCGGGTTCATGTTACAACTGAAACAGTCGAATTGTTCTGTTCGAACGTGTATTTAATGTGACAAATTAGTAACTTATGTAATTATTAAACATCAACCTTTTTATTAGACCTAGCATTTTTACCATTTCACAAACTTCTCCA
>DYHC01000338.1 GCA_020724325.1 Melioribacter roseus | reverse complement strand
ATAAGGAAAGTAAAATGAGAGATAAACTGATATATGTGATAATATTGCTTATTGCTTTTTTTATAGTTACCGCTGCTGTGTATTACGGCGCAACAAATTATAGGAATATTTTTGCATTCGATTTTACCAGCGTCACATCTGATTCTATTTTAAATAAATCTGCAGAGAGCGGAGTAACTGAAAATAATAAAGAAGAACCCGACAAGGGTACTGCATTTGCAGATACAGCAAAAAGTACTCATGTAACAAACAAAACAATTCAAAATGAAGCCGATATTAAAATAAGTGCTTCATCTGTTATGGACAGCTCGTTGATTATTTTAGAAGAATTAAAGAAGATAAAAGAGCTTCTCGAACAAAAAAATCAAGCGGTATCGGTTCAAAATGCACAGCCCGACCTTTCGAAAAAAAACTCCTTGAAAGATAGTGTTTACAGCAAGTGGATAAAAAGCTCTGTTAAGCTCTACGAAGCAATGGATTCAAAAAAAGCAGCTAAAATAATTCAGGGTTATAACGATAATATAGCCAGAGATATAATTTTTTCTATGAAGAAGAAAAAAGCAGCTGAAATAATTGCAGAATTTAAACCGGAATTAGCCAACAGAATTATAAGTATAGAATGAATCTAAATCCATTATTCTTTAATAAACTTTCTAAGGATGCCCTTCCATCCAATCTTAATTTACCCGGCATTGGCGCTCAGTCTTATCTGTTTGCAGATATTATAAATATAACAATGGAAGACCTTCCCACTGGTAATTCATCACAAAATAAGAATCCGCTTGAATTAGCTCTCTCTTGCGTAAACAACATCAATATTGTAATTCCTGTTAATGAATCACTAATGGAAGAATTAAAACTGATAATAAATCAGTCTTCTACAAGAACGGAAAATAAAGAAACGTATCATCTGCATGATGCAAGTCTAACTAAAACCGATAATATAATTAATGAAGAATCACTGGCTGCTTTTATCTCTGGAATCAATCAGGTAATTAATAATGATGCGAATAAATCTATTTTGATAAATGATAATAATTCTCTGAAATTAACAGAAATGCAGTCTGATATTGATAACGGCGGTCTCACTAACGGGTATTTAATCTTAGATACTGTTGAGTATGCACTGCAAAATCATAGTTTCGTTAAGTTTACACTTAAGTCAGCTGCAGAAAAGATAACGCTTCAGATCTCTGCTGTTAATAAGAATAATGAACTCGTACCCGAAAAAAATTTGATTAATATCCCAGATTTTCCTGCAAGAGCCGATTTTAATACTGATATTGAAGCTGTATCAAAAGCTGATAACAATTCTGACGAACTGAATATCAAACAAGTAACCGAAAAACCGGCAGCAAGTGAAACAATAATAGATAAGAATTATAATATAGATATTAGAACCGGCAAGCTGCATGAAGTAAAAGAACAGTTCATTGCTCCTGTAAATGATAATTCAAAAAAATATCAGGTAGAGATAATACATGCAGAATCCATCAATACTATTTCAAAGAGTACTAATGGCATTAAAATTCCATTTATACTTGATATCAAAACATCAAAAGAAATTGGCGAGTTTTTAAGTAAGTACAATTTTGAAAAAACAGATTCTGTAATTAGAGAGAGAACTAAATCCGAATTAAGTATTGTTGATTCTTCTGAAAAAGTTCCTGAAAAAGTTCCGGAAAAAATAATTAGCAATACCGCAAACGAGGAGTTGAATAAAAAAAATAAATTAGTATTTATTAATAAAATACCGTTGATTGATGGCAGCATTGAATCTGAATCGCCTGAAATCAAAAGAAACGGTTCTGAATTTCTAAGAGCAATTAAAATTGAATCGGGCGATAAAACTGGTAATGAATTAATAAGCGCAGCTAAAATTAGAAATGTGCCGGTTGATAAATTATCCCTTAACGAGTTAAGTTCTGAAAGCAGCCCAAATGTCTCCGGTAAAGAGAATAAACCTAATTCTGAAATAACGCTGGATTATAAATCCGCGAAAAAAATTGAGCTGCCGGAATATAAAATTGAAGCCGATAATACCGTAACAAAAAATAGCTCTAATGAACCGCCAAAATCTCCTAATGTAGATATTCCTCCTGAGGTTAATAAGGAAGAGTTATTATTCTTTAGTAAGGAACTCCATGCCGATAAATCCAATAAGCAAGGTGAAACAAACAAACTACCAACCGCTAATGTTGTTAGCAATGATGTAGAAAAATCATCTTCTTATGGTTCTAACGATACACGCAAAGAGAATAATGAAGACAACCCTCCTGAGAAAATGGGAGAAGCAAAGTCTAACTACGAAAAAATATTACCTGATAAAAACAAAACAGATGATAATTTAATACAACCTAGAAAAGCAGAAGAACAAATAAAACAGTCCGACTTTTCTACAAACTCCTTATTTGATAAGAAAGCTGTTCAGGCAAATGAGATTAATTTCAAAATAGTGACTGAAGCAAGAACTTTTACAGAAACTTTTAAAAAAGTAAAATCTTCCGAAATAGTAACCGAGATTAGCAAATATATTAACACCGGTGAAAAACAGAGCATTACTTTTCAATTAACGCCCAAAAATCTTGGTGCTGTAAAATTAACGGTAGATTACATCGATAATGCTTTACATGCAACAATAGAAGTAGAAAATGAACAGGTAAAACAAACCGTTCAATCAAATCTTGATCAGCTTAAAACAACGCTTCAGAACAATGGTATTCAACTTAGCAATCTAAATGTAAATCTTAACAGCGGAGAACCAAAGGCGAATAAACAACATTCTTCAAAGAAGAAAAATTATAGCGGCAATTCGGAATCCAAAGTTGAACATAGAGGCGAATTGACCGGGAAGAAAAATTTAGGTTATAACACATACGAGTATTTAGTATAAGGAATTGAAAAATGGTAAATAATATTACAAATGCGGCAGCGGCTTCCAATGTAAAAGCAAATAAAGGAACTCTTGGCAAGGACGATTTTCTTAAACTAATGATTCAACAGCTTAAGAATCAGGATCCGCTTAATCCACTTGACGGGACCGAATATGCATCCCAGTTAGCACAATTCAGTTCATTAGAGCAGCTTACCAATTTGAATGCATCTATAACAAAAAGTATGGATGTCAATTACCTCCTTACACAATCGATAAACAATACTATGGTTGCTACTCTGCTTGG
>DYHC01000337.1 GCA_020724325.1 Melioribacter roseus | reverse complement strand
ACTCGCTTGCGAAAATGAAAATTCTTTTAATCTTCCCGAAGATAAAATTGATCTCTTCATTATATCCCTCGATAAAAGTCTGATCGACTATACTTTCAAGTTAACGGTAGATTTAAGAAGACTCGGTTTAACGGTTGAGACAGATTATCTTGCCAGAAGTGTAAAAGCCCAGATGAGAGAAGCTAATAAATTAAATGCCAAATTTGTTTTAATGATTGGAGGTGAAGAATTTGCTAAAGGAGAATACGTTCTCAAAAATATGTCCTCTGGCAAACAATCGGCTGTAAATAAGAATGATCTGAATGGCATGGTTAATAATATCAGGGAGTTGTAATTGCCTCTCCGTAAGCCACAAGACATTCCTAAAATTCCCAAAGCCAGAAAGAAAAAAGCTCACACTCTACTAAATGCAATTCCATCAAAAAAACCGGATAAGCTGGAATATATCTGCAAAGCATATTATATGTATGATTCAAAATTGAAAAGACAATATTGTGTCTTTGCAATTGAAACAATTGTGGAATTTACAAGTTTTGCTTACGAAATTTCTGTTGAGGTTATCCGCGAAAAAAATATTTTTTATTTTATTGTTACCGGACTTAAAGCTAAGATGGATGCTGTTCCAACTGTTCAACCGGCAAGAAAAGATCTGCTTTTCGAAGATCTTATTGGCGAATACACTGTTAATGTTGTAAAGCAAGATGGTGCTATAAATTCCGCAGATTACAAATTTAATATTTACAAGAAAGAGATTATTCTTCAAAAAGAATACAGACCCAAAAAGAAGAACAATCGGCTTTTCTGCGAATTTAAAATTGCAGAAGAAGAATTTTCGTTTGCTCCTTAATTATTCGCAGATTTAAGTAAAATTATTTTATTTAACAATGCTTTTTATCAAAACCATTAATTATGAACAAAATCTACGGCAGAAGAACTGTTTTAGAAGCATTAAATGCCGGTGTTGATATAGAAGTAATTTATATTGCTTACAATCAGCACGGTAATACTATCCATAAAATTTTTACTTCTGCAAAAGAAAGGGGAATTAAAGTAACTCAAATCTCTCAGCAAAGAATTAATGAATTAGTAGATTCTGAGAATGCGCAAGGTGTTGTAGCAATTAAATCAGCCGCAAAATTTTTTGAATTGCATGAATTAATTGAACATTCAAAAAAATCAACCTACCCTCTTTTACTGCTTCTCGATTCAATTCAAGACCCTCACAATCTTGGCGCAATTTTAAGAACAGCAGAATGTGCCGGTGTTGACGGCGTTGTTGTTACTATAAATCGAAGTTCACCTATTACTGAAACAGTAGAAAAAATTTCTGCCGGCGCTCTCTCCCATCTGAAAATTTGCAAAGTGAATAATCTGGTGCGGGTAATTGAACAGCTTAAGAAAAATAATTTTTGGATTTTTGGCAGCTCGCTCGTTAACTCCAAAGATTACACTTCTATAGATTATAAAATGCCGGTTGCTTTGGTAGTGGGCAATGAAGAAAAGGGGATTAGAAAACTTGTAGTGGAGAGCTGCGATTTCCTTGTTAAAATTCCCATGCTTGGTAAAATCGATTCATTAAATGTATCGGTTGCTGCAGGAGTTTTACTGTTCGGGATCCTTCGCCAACGAAATGCTTAATCATTTGGAACGATTTTAATTGAAAATCAGTTTGTAATATTAATCTTGATATTATTTTCCAGATTGATTAGGTTTTATTCCAAAATCTTAGAATAAAGAGAAAATGAACGAAATTAAAGAAAATTTAGCGAATCAGGAGGAACTTTCTGAGGATATGAAAGTGCTTGATGAATTAACAAGTTCCGAGTATAAATGGGGTTTCGTTACAGATATTGAATCGGAAACAGCTCCAAAAGGACTTGATGAAGATGTTATTCGTTTAATCTCGAGCAAGAAAAATGAGCCGGAATGGATGACTGAATGGAGAATAAAAGCATTCCGTTACTGGCAGAAGATGAAAGAACCACATTGGTCTAATGTTCATTACCCGCCAATTGATTATCAGGATATCAGCTATTACTCGGCACCAAAGAACAAGCCAAAGCTTAACAGTCTTGATGAAGTTGATCCGGAATTATTGAATACATTTGAAAAACTTGGAATTCCTTTGAATGAACAAAAAATTCTTGCCGGTGTTGCAGTGGATGCCGTATTCGATTCTGTTTCTGTAACAACTACATTCAAAGAAACTCTTAAAGAGAAAGGAATTATTTTCTGCTCCATATCCGAAGCAATTAAGGAACATCCAGAATTGGTAAAAAAATATCTTGGTTCAGTTGTGCCTTACACAGATAATTATTTTGCTGCATTAAACTCGGCTGTATTTAGCGACGGATCTTTTGTCTACATTCCAAAAGGTGTTAGATGCCCGATGGAATTATCAACCTATTTTAGAATTAATGCACAGGAGACCGGGCAATTTGAGAGAACACTAATTATAGCAGAAGAAAGTTCATATGTAAGTTATCTCGAGGGCTGCACAGCACCAATTCGAGATAATAATCAATTGCACGCCGCTGTTGTTGAACTTGTTGCTTTGGATTATGCAGAAATTAAATACTCTACTGTGCAAAATTGGTACCCGGGCGATAAAGAAGGTAAAGGTGGTATTTATAATTTTGTTACTAAACGTGGTGCTTGCAGAGGTAAGAATTCAAAAATTTCTTGGACTCAAGTTGAAACCGGTTCTGCTATAACCTGGAAATACCCAAGTTGCATCTTGCAGGGAGATAATTCTGTTGGCGAGTTTTAATCTGTAGCAGTGACTAATAATATGCAGCAAGCAGATACAGGTACGAAAATGATTCATCTTGGTAAGAATACAAGAAGCACAATTATTTCTAAAGGTGTTTCTGCCGGAAGAAGTAACAATAGCTATCGTGGCTTAGTCAAGATTACAAAGAAAGCTGAAAACGCAAGAAATTTTTCCCAGTGCGATTCGCTTTTAATTGGTGATAAATGTGGCGCTCATACTTTTCCGTACTTAGAAATTAACAATTCAACTGCACAGGTTGAACACGAAGCAACAACTTCAAAAATTGGTGAAGATCAGATTTTCTATCTTAATCAAAGAGGAATTTCAACCGAAGATGCAGTTAATTTAATTGTGAATGGTTATGTAAAAGAAGTTCTTGCTGAGCTTCCGATGGAGTTTGCAGTTGAA
>DYHC01000336.1 GCA_020724325.1 Melioribacter roseus | reverse complement strand
GCAATATTAACTTATTGCATTTGCTTTATTTAGGTGTAATACTTGCTTAATTGCGTGTAAAAAATTTATTTCATGTATTGCTTTTTAGCTTTTTGACCTCATTTTTCAACTTTTCAATTTCATCTAAAAACCGTTTGCAGGCAAGGACCATATCTCTATTGTCATCCATTAACCGTTTGGAGCGGTCCGAATGGTACAATCCGAATTCCTTCCAGTCCTTTATCATAATCTGCTGATGAAATATAAGCTTAAACAGATCCTCTTTGCTTAGTTGCTCCGGGATAAATCCATCCTGCTTCTCTGCAAAGTAATCTGTAAAATACTTACCGGCAAATCCTAATTGTTCAATCAGTTTTGAGATGCAGTTTGCAGGCATTTCATTTACACCTGCGAGGTACCGGCTTAATTGCGGCGCTTCTACTTTAAGCAATGATGCAAGTTCTTTTTGTGTGCCGGGTTTGCGGCGGGATTTTTTGTTATCCTTCAACCATTGAATTATATGCTTTCCAACACGATCGTAAAAGTTTGGTGCTATTAGTTTTTTCATTCTATTTTCAAAATGTATAAGAAATACCTATATCTGCTGCTTCGGGTTTGCTGCTATAACCAAAATTAAATAACCATTTATTATTGAACCACATCATAATGCCGATGTTGATTCCTGCAACCATTTTTGATTTTGATGGCAGAGTATATTTACCATGATCACCTAAAATTTCAGTTCTATCATAAAAAGTGTATTGTGTTTCAACTGAATATAATCCTAAACCAGCATATAAATAAAAAATATTTAATAACGGAACAACGGGTCCGGCGGCAAGACCAACATAAGCAAGACGAGAACTAGTTTGTTGATCTCCTAATACTTCTCTTGCTGTCACCTCCGATAAATCCGGATACCATTCTTTTTCAGGAACTATGGTTGACATTTTCAATGAAGCATAAAAACCTATTTTTTTATTAAATATTTTTCCACCGATAAAACCAAGTGGGGCATCGGGTATTGTAGAATTCCATCCAAAAAAAAGAGAAGGGTAATCTATAATTGTAAGAGTAGTATCACCATAGTTAATTTTCCAATCTTGCGCATTAATCAGAGATGTAATGAATAATAATAAAAATAAATAATAAATTTTCATATATACTCCGATTATATATTTTTATATAAATTATTCTTTTATTATTTTATCTTTAACACAGTCTACCTTTTCAACAAACTGATTAGCCGCAACCAAAGTAACAAATTGCACACTCAACCTCGCTATGGTTTCGTTCTTTTCAGAGCAATCTTTTTTATACTGTTCCAGTACCTCTGCGGCAAAGTTCATCCATTTTTGATTTTGTAATTCGAGTTTATTTAACCTTTCTTTAATATCAATTATTTCGGTTTTAACGTTTCCGGAGTAGGTAGGTTCCGGTTCTTTTACTGTTGATGGGGAAGGTGTTCCGTTCAGTAACCAATTAATATCACATCCAAGATTCGAAAGTTTTGATAACAGCTCTCCACCTGGAATAATCTTACCACGAAAGTATTCAAATAATTGTTGAGGGTTTTTCATGCCTAATAACCGGCTTAATTCAGCATGGGACTTAAAATTTTTTTTTGAAAAAGTCCTCAAATTTGAGCCAATTTCATCATTTTTTAACAATAGTAAAAAATACCTTAATTATTTTCTTGACAATAGTAAATAATTACTTTATGTTTGTTTTGAGATTAATAACAAAAAATAAAAAACAATGAAAATCGAACAATTACAACCCGACTTAAAAGCTACTAAAATCAAAAAAGAAAAGCAATACAAGCTTGTAACCTTTCCATTAAACAAACCTGAATATTTTGAACTCAGAATAGATGCTATGAAAAGAGAGGTTCCTATTCCTAAAGTAGTTATCGAAATATTTATGCTTGGATGGGAAAGGTATCAACAGCAAAAACAATCTGCATAATAATAGAGCGGTACAATGAAAAAATCTTTGCACCTGAATCCGATTAGTAATTTTTGTTTGAACATATATACCTCATAATTATTTCAAGGGCATAATAATGAAAAGTACAATTTCCATCATCAACAATCAATTGAAGGGGGGGCAACAATCCGGCTATCTTAATATCTGCTATAATGCTTGTATCGATTTCCAGGGTAAGATACGGCGCAGCGGAATTAAATCTTTTTCCGTGTGGAAATATTTAGAGGATTGTTTTAAGGAGAACTGGAGAAGCACCTACCGTAAACCACCAAGAGCAAACACTATTCTGCACTGGTTTGAAGATGACCCTGTGACAGGTATGAAGATGGGCGCTGAGGATCTGGCGCTTATCTGTTTATATGTTAATGACCATTCTCCGCTTGTTGCATACTATGAAGAAATGCTGGCACGGTTTGAAAATCTGAAATTAGAACCCTCCATTGATCATAAAACCAAAATTGAAATTAAAGACAGTGCGCTTGAGCTTGCAAATTCATCCGGCAATCTATGCGGAGAAATTAAGAGCGCACTTGCAGACGGAAAGTTTTTACCGAATGAAAAACGCGATGTGAAAAAGGCAGTCGGACTTCTTAAACAACATATTACAAAAATTGAGGGTTTTATTAAATGAACGCGGGGCTTGCAAAATCTTTACGCAAATATGCTAAGAGAAATTACAGGATGGATTTCAATAAAAATATTTCTGTTCTGTGCGAGTTGCAATTAAGGTACAGAATTAAACATGCACTTAAAATAATTTTTAAGAGATATAAAAAGGTATGAGTGAATTTATTCCGTTATGGGATAGGCGCAAAAAAACTTTGAGCAGAAGGATGAAGCAGGTAAGAGATTTGCGCAATAAGAATTTATCCTATTCGGAAATATCTGAACAACTTGGAATTGCACCGGGCACAATTAACGTAATTGTATGGCAGGCAAATAAAAGAGTGGAATTATGTGGGAAGAAATAATGGATCTCGATCTTGTTTACTGGATTCTGATTGCAATGTTTTTATTCCTGGTAATCTTTGCGCCGCTGGCATGGAATATATTAAAAGAACAATTCGGCAATTACAATGATTGAAAATTTATTTATAAGAATAATACTGTTTCTTCTATTGCTTACAGTTTTTTTTCTGTTCGCATTGCAAATAACAAAAACTAACAAGGATAAGGAGGGCACATGACAATTTCAACTTATCAATTATTCAAACAGCGGTAC
>DYHC01000335.1 GCA_020724325.1 Melioribacter roseus | reverse complement strand
TATTTTATATTCAAACCATCCACTTTATCGAAAGAACCACCCACATACCATCCTCCGGATCCATCACTGATAACCGTATATACCGTACTGTTAAATTCCGGAAACGTCGTCGACAGATCACCTGTAACGGCACTAACCGGCACACCGCTTCCCACGTTTTTTCCAACGTATGTAAAGCTTCCGCCAATATAAACCTTGTTTCCGGTTGTAGCTATCGCTTCAACCGAACCATCCGTACCCCATAAGTTGGCATCAGGGGTCGTTGACTGTGCGTTGGTTTGAAAACCGGTCAACCCGGTTACCAAACAGATTGTCAGGCTCGTAAAATAAAACCTGAATTTCTTAATGAACATAAATAAGGAAAAAAATAATAAAAATACTTATACACAATTATACACTATTTAATCAAAACATACATCAAACCATGTAGATACCATGCCTATATTGACAATTCCCCCAAAATCATATAAATAAAGTACGAAGGGAGTTGCTCAATGACAAACGACAAAAGAATCATTCGTGTTACGCACAATATTCATAGTCCGCTTAAACTGACAACCGACATCGAATATGGAGAAAGCGAAACGGTAGAATTCATTTACCGCAACTATCGTGTAAAATATTTTCAGGAAAGCCAAATACCGACATCAGTGACCATTGGTAAAGCAATCTACAATCTTTACCCAACTCTTCATGGTCACCGGTCAATACTCGGTAACGGCTCATTTTACCGCGATGAAAGGCCGGGGGATTTGGTAAACTACTTTACCTCGGCCGTATATCTCAACTGGGCATTCTGTGATGATGCAACATGGCATGAAATCAAGATGATACCGGATGCCGACGGGCTAAAACACCACAGGCACGAAGATCAGCCCCAATACTCCATCTGCTTGCCTTTATCCGATTTTTCAGATAAATGCATCCGATACTACTTCCGTCTGGTTGGCAATCTCGAGGCGAACCGCGAAAAAGCCGTCTTCTCACCCAACCCGGAACCCGAACTCCCATATTACTCCAATTACGATGCGGAAGTAAAAACAACTGAATACTATTGTGATGACGGCCACCGGTTTGCAACAGCAACGGTATACGACAATCCGTACGGACCTTGCACGAACTACCAACTCAAGCTCTAACCGAGCTTTTTTAATTTGTATTGTCTTAATTAACTGTTAAATTATTAAAAATCACCATTAGGTGATTTTTGTCATATAAAGCATTTAGCCGTTATCTCATAGACTTTTCACTTTCAATTTGTAGTACCGCCTGCTCGACTTACCATAAACCGCACATTCTCATTCATATTAACAGGGATAAGCCTAACTTTTGGATGCGTTTTAGACCACACTCTGAATATTTCATCAGCAAATGTCTGGCTCACAGACTCAATCATTCGAAAATCCAATTCTACCTCCTCAAAATATTCTAAATTTGATAATACCATAGGCATTTCTATTTAGTTTACATATTGGTTGACAAACTTTAAATATCGTTAAATCAAAAAGTTTGTCAACCTATTGTCAACCTATATACAAAAAATCACCGTTAGGTAATTTTTCAATTCGACATTCAATTCATTCCAGAACCTTTCACTCAAAGCGCCTAAGCATCATCCCGTCCTAGATAAATCCTATCTTTATTATTTATTATTTTAAAATTTTTCAATTCAAAAAACTTCCTGAAAGGAAGTTTTTTGCTTAGTCCGGCAACGGGCTACTCTCCCAGAACCGGGTTGGGTCCAAGTACCGAACAATAATTTCAAATCTTTAATAGCTAAATCGAATAAATTATAATTACACAACAATGGCTGATACTTAGAAACAAGGTTTGCTTTGTGAATAATCCAGCTACAAAATTCCAGATTTAATCTAATATTTTGATTATTTCCCAGATTCATTCTACCTCCTCAGCTACCAAGAATTTCCTTCTGTCCCATGCCAATTAACAAAAGGTTTATATTCTTTTTCAGTCATTTCTTCTTGCTCAGTTTCACCACTCTCCACCCATTGTGCTTTTATTTTATCTGAACCGTTAACAATATCCTTTAAGTTAGAAGAAACGAAACGATTAGAACCTTCTTCGCCTAAATCTACAGAAAAATTATTATCTTTCAAAATTAATTTTCTTCCTGATAAGGTTAATCCCAAGCCTTCAACCGCACCATTATCTTGAACATAACGTAACACGTTGTCATTTAACATATATACGTGGTTATGTTCTCCGGTAATATTTGGTATAACTGTTTCTTCACCCTTATCTGCAATTAATATAACATCAGGTCCTCGATCAACAACAATAGCTCTCGATTCGTCTTTCAACTCTTCTTGCAGCGTAACTTTTTTTTCATCTGGATTATCAAAAGTAAAAAATTTGGGATCTGAAGCGTTTTTATAAATTTTTATGAAATATCCATATGTTTTATCAGGGGTTTTAACAACCATTGATCCGTCTTTAAGTCTGAAGATGGCATTATCTCTAAAAAATATTTCTGTTATGATTGCCTCAATATTTTCGGATGTTACTTCCGTTTGTAAATTTTTTAATCTTTCATCGCTATATATTTTTTCCCATAATTGTGAAGCTGATATCTCTTCAAATTTTGGTATAATTTCTTTCGTATTAGGCATAAGATTATAAATGTTAATATTTTTTTAAACTTTATTTTCAAAGTTTAATAAAATTAGACTTAAATTAATTAATTATTACATTACCCCCCCCGAAAGACATTGTCAAAAAATCTCCTCCGGGTAAATAAAGTAAATACTGTAAAGCGATAGATTTATTGGTATTTTGCAACTGAAACCATCCTCATAGCGAAGACATTCGGTAATTGGTAGTTGGTGATTAAATAATCGACCACCAGCCTAACAGCAATGGTCGATTATTTACAAATCACTTATTCAAACACTTCCTGCACGTTGTACCATATATTGTCACCCAAATACAAAAAATCACCTTATAGGTGATTTTTTGCGTAGTCCGGCAGCGGGCTACTCTCCCAGAACCGGGTTGGGTCCAAGTACCATCGCTGCTGGCGGTCTTAACTTCTGTGTTCGGAATGGGAACAGGTGTAACCCCGCCGCTTGAGCCACCGGCACAACTTGGCAAATCTAGTTACAAAGTTATGTCAGCATCTCAAACAAAAATTATGAATTATGAATTAAGAATGTTGGAATCGAGCAAAGCTCGATATTCGGAATAT
>DYHC01000334.1 GCA_020724325.1 Melioribacter roseus | reverse complement strand
GATAAGTATAACAATTATCAGATCCCGAGAATAAAGGGAACTTATTTGCTGCATCAATTAAGGTTGATGCTCGGTAATAAAGTTTTTGCAGAAGTGATGAATAAAGTTCATTCCGAGTTTAGGGAAAAAAATATAACCAACGAACAATTTATTCAAACAGCAGAAAAAACATCCGGCAGACAATTACGAAATTTTATTCTTCAATGGCTCGAAAGGGATGACGTTCCGGCAGTTACAATTAATTCAAATACCATTCAATCGGATGACAAATGGATATTAGCCATCAATGTTATTCAGAATAATCCTGCTTATAAATTTTATACAACTCTTGCTGTTGATTTAGGGAAAGAGCGGATAGTAAAATTGCTGGAAGTAAACAGCAGCCAGCAGAGATTTGAATTTGTTCTGAAAGATAAACCCGACAAAATAATTTTCAATTATGGAAATGATATTCCTGTTCAGCGTAAATATTTCTATACCTATCAAAATTTCTTTGACGATTTTTCAACAACACTAATTATTTACGGAACAACACAGCAGATAGAAGCTAACCATACAATTGCACTCCGTTACCAGAAAATGGTTGCAGATCGGTTTACAGAAGTATTTCAACCGATTAAGAAAGACAGCGAAGTTGACGAACAAGAACTTACCGCAAACGACCTTATAATTCTTGGCGGACCCTCAGAAAATTCATTTGCAAAAAAATTATTAGAAAAACTTGACGTTGATTGTGGAAAGTATTTTTTCAAATGGAACGGAACATTATATAATAATAACGACGACGGATTGTATCTTACATTCCCTAATCCTTATAATCCGAACAAAACAGTTTATATTTTTATAGGCAACAGCGCACAGCAATTGTATCAGATGACAAAAGCACATCAAACAATGCCGGCGTGGGCAATCTTTAAAGGAAGTAAAATTATTAAGAAAGGTTATCATTCAAACCAATTATTGGAAGTCAATTTATAATTAAATAAGAAACTAGATGATCTCAAACCGCTCCTTTTTTTACCTTTATAGGTACGGGTGGTTTACTCACGGCTTGTATTTAATAAATGTAATTATCTAATAGAATTATTTATGAATCCATGGCAGCAAATACCTTCGAATGAATACGAAGAACATATGATGGCGCCAGGGGTACAGCAGCTCGGGGTGTTAAATGAAATTTTCCGAAAAGCACTGGATCAATTTAATCCGCGTTCGCTTTGTATCCTTGGATGTACAAATGGTAACGGCTTTGAACATCTGATAGATCGTAAATTCGATTTACTCTTAGGCGTAGATATTAATTACAAGTATCTTGCAGAATGCCGAGCATGGTTTGCTGAAGAACTTAAAATGCTCAATCTTCTCTGCGCAGATATAGATCAGCTTGATATAAAAAATGATTGTTTCGAAATGATTCATGCAGCATTAATATTTGAGTATGTTGATGTGCAAAAACTTCTTACGAAAATCCCTACTTGGCTGAACTATGGCGGTATTCTGTGCGTGGTGCTGCAGACGCCAGGCGAATTATCTCAGCCGGTTTCTGATACCGAGTTTGAATCGATAAGGAAATTATCCTCTGTAATAAAATTATTTGATGTAAAAGAATTTGTTTGTCTTGCGGAAAAAAACGGGATGAAAGAAATTTATTCCTATTATATCAATCTTCAAAAAGGGAAAAAGTTTTTTGTAGGCTACTTTAAAAAGATTGAGATATTTAAAATTGTTAAATAGATAGAATAAAATGTTAGACGGAGAATCACCGACTAATAACGGAGATACAGAGAGCATGCAAATTATTGAATTAACAAGAGAGGGAATAAGAATTGAAGTAGAAGTACATAAACATTCAGGATGCGGTTTGCTTGAATCAGCTTATGAGATATGTCCTAGCTATTTATTAAGAATGCGAAGAGTAAGGTATGAAAGACAAAAACCGATTCCAGTTATTATAAGGAAATAAAACTGAAATGCGGCTATCGAGCGCTGGTTTGTGAGTAGAAAGCGAAGTAATTGTAGAATTGAAATCGCAAGATGCAATTTTTCCCGTTCATGAAGCTCAGATTTTAACTTATCTTAAACATGCAAATAAAAGATTGGGCTGCTTATCAACCGTCATTTCCCCGTTTTAAAAAATAGTATCAGAGGATTATTCTTTAAGCTCTCTATTCCTCAGTAATTTCACTTAGAAACTCAGTGAAATTTCTTTTACTTACCATATCTGTTTTGCAAATGCCTCCAGTTTAGATATACTAATTTTCCCTTCAACCAAAATCATTTCGTTATTATTCAACATTTTTACAATTCTGAAATTATTTTCTCCTTCACTTTTTGAATATTTGGCAGAAGGATTAAGTTCAATGCCAACACGACTTAAAAATGTATTTACAGACGCACCGGAATTAAATTTAATATGAGCTACATAAACTGAATTGTCGTCTAAGGAAATTGGAAGGACAAAAACATCGAATCCTTCCAGACCGTCAAAGTAGTCGTACCATTCCATCATTCCGATTTGCAAGCCAAGCATTCCTTTAAAATATTTTAATTGATCGTGGTAAGCTAAGAGGAGTTTGTTATTAAATATTTGTGGTGGAATAAAATTGGTTCCGCATATACCGGTAATAATTTTCCCGATTAATTTATTGGCTAATTCCTGTTCTTCGATGCTGCCGTTAGTGTTTATAATTGAGATGTAATAACAATCCACTATACATTGAATCTGATACTGTGTGATACAGCTGTAATACACAGACTTTATTTTATCTTCGCATTTGTAATGAGAAACCGAATAAATTCCGAACGCTGAAGAAGGGCTGGTCATTCTGTACAGCTCGATCTTTATTTTTAACCCGCCCGATTCAATTTCCTGAAGTAATAGTTTATCAAAGCCATATTCAAGAAAAATATCGGCACCACCGTTAATATATCCCCAGAGACTGCTTCCATCAAAAATTTGTTCGCGCGTTATTTTCAATCCGGGGAAATCAGCTTCTTTCAATTTGGGGAAGTCGGTTACCTGAGCATTGATTGATATTGTCAACACTAAAAAGAAAAAAATATTTTTTAATACTTTCATGTTACGCTCGTCTATAAATATTAATAGAACACAGATGCCGCAGATTAATTATGATTTGCGCGGATCGAAAGAATTTTAATTCTATTTTAGTTCTATTTTTTCCCATTTAATTTTTTCTAATTCGGCG
>DYHC01000333.1 GCA_020724325.1 Melioribacter roseus | reverse complement strand
ATTTATCTGAAGCGAATTTAACCGTTCTTCCGATACAGAAATATTTTTTTGATTAAGGTGAACCTGCTCGGTATTAGAGGATAATTCACTTCGCTTAGCATTCAATTCTTTTTCAACAGTATTTATCTGCTCTCTATAAAAAATTAACTCGTTTTCAATCTTTCTTATCTCGGTATCAATCAATTCCTTATTCAGAATAAGATTTGATACTTCACTTTTTAGACCATCGTTTTTGAGAGTATAAAGAGCAAACTCGTGTTCTGCAAGATCAATTTCTTTATCTCTCAATACAGATTGAATCTGATTGTATTGATCGGCTCTTTTTGCTTGACGCTCTAAAGACCTAACAGTTTTTTCCACTTCAGAAACAATGTCGTTTACTCTGGTAAGGTCAGATTTAACATCTTCCAATTTCTTAAGAGAAAGTCTTCTTCTAAGTTTATATTTATTTACACCGGCAGCTTCTTCAAATAATCTCCTTCTTTCTTCTGCTTTACTGCTAAGGATTGTCTCAACCATTTTTAATTCTATAACAGAATAAGCATTCGTGCCCATTCCGGTATCCATAAAGAGATTAGTTATATCCTTGAGCCGGCAAATATTTTTATTTAACAAATACTCACTTTCACCCGATCTGAATATTCTTCTTGTAATTGTTACCTCAGAATACTCTGTTGGCAGAATACCGCGGTCGTTTACAAGAGTAAGAGATGCTTCTGACATTCCCATCGGCTTTCTTTCGCGAGTTCCGTTGAATATAACATTTTCCATTTTGTCGCTTCGCAATGTAGTTGTTTTTTGTTCTCCGAGTACCCACCTTATTGCATCAACTATATTGGTTTTACCGCAGCCATTAGGGCCTACTATGCCGGTTATTCCTCGATTGAAAGCGATATTTGTTCTATTTGCAAACGACTTGAAGCCGAAAATTTCTAATTTTGATAAAAACAATTGACCCTCTTAAAAAGAGATTAAACTATATTGTTTAATTGAATTGTTCAGATAATATATAGCTGAATTTGTCAGTTGAAAGTACAATGCGATGCTAACAACCAATATAATGATTGCTGCGAATCCGTATAAGTAAACTGTTGGTTTGTTTATTTCAAATAATACATGAATTCCTTTCAGAATACGTAATATTATCCAAAGCCAGAATAATAATATGAATACTATAACTGCTGTATTAAAACTACCGGCTGCTAAAATTTTATATAGGATTAATTCTACAGGAAGTAATATCGTAAATGGCAACAGTCCCCAGATTATCATATAAAAAATACTGCTGAACTCAACCTTGGTCTTGATGAAAAAAGAGATTGCTTTTATTAACAGACTTAAAAAAACAATTTTCAGAATTACGAGAAATAAAAGTATTAAAAAACCCTTTTCTGGATTCCAAGCCAAATAACTAAAACTTTTGATTATTGACGCATCTCCAAAGGAGAGCAGTAACTTTTCAATAAGTATATTCTTTCTTAGATAATAAAATAAAATTGTAAAGAAAAGAGAAATTGAGCCAGATTCAATTAATAATAATATAAATGTGTGAAGGCTGGAAATAATTCGATGATCTCTAATATCAGAATAAAAATTGTATGGTCTGAAAAGTGCTCTGCTGCACTCATCACGGAATTTTCTGCTTGTATTAATTAGCAGAGCCATCAATACCGATAAGCCAAGAGCAATCAAAATAAAGATCAGTTTATTCTCATCTTTTCCATTTCCAATGGGAATAGTAACTTTGCCTTTATTATTTAACTTGCTATCTATTACTTTATATACAAGGTTGTTAGTGGTTGGTGTATTATTGAATATACCTAGCTGATATTGGTTTGTCTTTCCGCCGTAAAGAGAACTGAAATCACCAGTGTAGTTAAAAAATGTGTTGATGAAAAAACCGGCTAATCTATGATTACGAGACAGATCAATTATTTGACCGAAATATTTTGCCTGAGCTTCAGTTGAATTTTTTATTAAATATCCGCCACTAATTCCAAGATAGTTTGGATAGCTGACCTCGGAAAAAAAGTAGTTCCCTAAATTACTTCCACCGCTTATAGTATTTAATGCTTCGTCAAGTTTGTCGGGAGGCGAAGAGTATAATTCTACACCAATCAAATCCAATCCCTCAATCGGTTCTTTTTGCAATCCTACAAACGAACAATATGTAATTATGTTAGATGCTGAAGTGTTCTTGAAAATATGTATAATAAAATCTTTAGTAGTAGTTGAATTTGAAAGGAATGAACTTCCAATTCCCCAGAATATTGCAGACGAGTAATCAGTATATGATTCAATCATCTCGTTAAATTTGTTCAGCGTTCTTATTCTAAATTCCGGATCTGTTAAAAACTCTTCTGGAGCTGAATTGAAGGGTAATTCTATTAAAGCTATCAGACCCAATCTGTTACATAAACTAATTGCTTCGGGAATCGGATATGCTTTTGCAAATCGAATTGCATTAAACCCGGCATCTTTTATAAAAGTAAAATCTCTTCTAAGTTTATTTAGATAACCGTCTTTAATAATTTCGTCTTCGTTAACAATAAATGTTGTTCCATTTAGAACGAAAGGATTATTATTGAATAAAATCTTTCGATCGTTAACATCAACTCGGAAGAAAGAGATTTCCTTTTCAACCTTGTCAATTATTTCATTGCCTACAGAAAGTGATAACTCAGTTTTATAATAATTGGGATTATTAATTGACCAGAGAGTTGGATTTAGTATATTAATTCTAAATACGTGATCAAATTTATTTACAATTGAAACCGTCAACGGGAAATTAAACGAATAACTGCTGCCGGTAAAATTCTTTGGAATTAATTTCAGATTTAATAATGCTCCATCTTTCCCGGTCAATTCTTTATCTAACAGGTACATGTTTTCTACAGCAATTTTAATTTCTGCATTAGCGGAAGAAAGGTTTTGATCAAGAACGTAGCTTAAATTGAATTTAGATATATGTGTCTTTGGCAGAATTCTAACATAGATGTTTCTATAAATTCCGGATGGTTTTTGGGGAAATAGAAATCGCTGTTTTAATGGAATTGTTCTTTTAGAATCCAGACTATTATCAATTTTTAAAACAATTTTATTTGGGGACCCGGCTTTTAGTATATCACTAGGTAATTCTATTTCGAATGGAATTTCACCAATTGATCTTTTATAAATATTATAACCGTTTAGAAATACTTCGGTAG
>DYHC01000332.1:1414-3213 GCA_020724325.1 Melioribacter roseus | reverse complement strand
ACAGATACTTTCTCAAGCTTATGTTCAGTTATGTATTGTGTTATCTCAGCCTCAGATTTTTCTTTTAAAGCTGCTATTGCGCTAAGAACAATTTTCTTATTCTCTTTATCGAACTCTACTACTTTGAGGTCAAGTTTAACTCCTACCGGAAAACAGAAAGAGATGTTCTTAATTTTAGAAGTGGATAACTGAGTAGCAGGAATAAACCCGTCAACGTTCAGCGGCAATTCTGCTATCAAACCTTTTTCAATAATTCTTACAACTTTACCTTCTGTTTTCTTTCCAACAGCGTATTCTTTTTCGAAACTATCCCATGGATTTTCATTAATCTGCTTATGTCCAAGAGAAATTTTTCTCGATTCTGTATCAACACCAAGAACTACAACATCAATCTTTTCACCTTTCTTAACAACTTCGCCGGGGTGCCGGATTTTCTTTGTCCAGGATAGATCGGATATGTGAACAAGTCCGTCAATACCCGGTTCAAGTTCAACAAACACACCAAAGTTTGTAAGATTGCGAGCCATTCCCAAATGTTGTGAGCCAACAGGATATTTCTTCAGTAGATCCTGCCATGGATCCGGAGTTAACTGCTTCATTCCCAAAGAAATTTTCTTTTCGTTTTTATCCAGACTTAAGATAATTGCTTCAACAACCTGTCCCATCGATACAAATTGAGAAGGGTGACTAATATGCTGTGTCCAGCTCATTTCGGAAATATGAATCAATCCTTCAATACCTTTTTCAATTTCGATAAATGCACCGTAGTCTGTCAGCGATACAACGCGTCCGGAAACCTTATCACCAATCTTATACTTCTCTTCAATCTTTTCCCATGGATGCGGTAATAATTGCTTCAAGCTTAGTGATATTCTCTTCTTTTCTTTATCAAAATCGGTAACAACTACTTTAATTTTTTCGTCCAGTTTAACAACTTCGCTAGGATGATTAATTCTTCCCCAGCTTAAGTCCGTTATGTGAATTAATCCATCAACTCCGCCAAGGTCCACGAACACACCGAAATCCGTAATAGCTTTCACAATCCCTTCGAGTATCTGACCTTTTTCTAATTTTTCTAGAATTTCTTTTCTCTGATCAGAAATTGTTTCTTCGATCAATACTTTATGAGATACAACAATATTTTCGGTTGGAACATTAACCTTCACAATTTTGAAATCCATTGTCTGCCCAACAAAAGCATCAAAATCTCTAACCGGTCTAATATCAATTTGAGAGCCGGGTAAAAATGCTTCAATACCTAAAAGGTCAACAACCATTCCGCCTTTAATTCTTTTTAGAATCTTGCCTGGAACAACTTTTTCATTTTCGAAAGCATCCATAACTCTTCCCCAGATCTTAAGGAAGTCGGCTCGTTTCTTACTTAAAACCAGATTACCTTCTTCATCTTCAACGCTTTCAATAACAATATCGATTAAATTACCAATTTTAATTTCTTCAGTTGCATTGAAGTCGGATTTTGGAATTGTTCCGTCTGATTTGAAGCCGACATCAACAACAACATTTTCGCCGCTGATACCGACAATTGTGCCGGAAATTATTTCGCCCTCTTTAATATCGCGAAATGATTCCGAATAAAGTTTAGACAGTGTTTGTAATTCTTCCGGTGAGTATTCATCTAAATTGATAAATTTACCGGGGTCAGATACTTTTTTAATAGTATCTTTTTCTAATTCGGACATTAGTCCTCCATCATTCTGCATCCATCTTTTAAGCCATCATTAAAAGACGAAAGCAATGTTACGTTTTAGTTTAACATAAGTTATTTTTTGACGGCTAAA
>DYHC01000332.1:0-1404 GCA_020724325.1 Melioribacter roseus | reverse complement strand
TCTTTTACTTTATTATACAAATAAACAAGATCTTCTTCCGGGGTTAAACCTGTGTTATCAAACTCAATAGCGTCATCAGATTTTCTCAAGGGCGATACTTCCCTACCGCTATCAATTTTATCTCTTTTTTCTAAATTTGCTTTAACTTCCTCAAGAGAAATTTCTACGTTACTATTAATAAAATCTCTTAGTCTTCTTTTTGCACGTTCGTCAATAGTTGCAGTAATATAAAACTTAACATCAGCATCAGGAAAAACTACAGTGGTTACATCCCTGCCTTCGGCAACAAGGTTCTCTTCTTGCCCAATTCTTTTCTGAATCTTAACCATTTCCTTTCTTACTTCAGGAATAGTGCTAATCTCACTTACTTTGGAATTCACTTCAAAACTTCTAATCTCTTCAGTTATTTCCTTATTATTTGCGAATACTCTTGTAACGCCGCACTCAAACTTCAGTTTCAAAGAAATATTTTTTGTCATTTCAATAACTGCATCAGGATTTTCAACAATTCCATTTTCAATAGCCAAAAATGTAATGGCTCTGTACATTGCACCGGTATCTAAATAAGTAAAACCCAATTTTCTTGCTAAGTTCTTTGCAGCAGTGGATTTACCAGAACCGGCTGGACCGTCTATGGCAATAATTATTTTCTTCGACATTGGCTTGCAAAAATATTAAAATAAAATGGGGGCTGCAAATGAATTTTAGCAGCATAAATTTGTTCGAAAGAAATGTTGATCTAAAATTCTATATAGTATTATAGCTTCCTATCCAGCTCTAAGAGCATTCACAATATTCAATCTTGACGCTCTTACGGAAGGTAAAAATCCTCCGATAAAACCCATAAATACTGCAAAAATCAAGGAAGAAACTGCGATATCTGAGGATAATGCAAAGGAGAATGAAAGTTCGGCAAAAGAATTCCAATTTAATGTGGAGATTGAAAAGAATTGTAGAAATGAAGCTAATAACAGCCCTAATAATCCGCCAAAAAAAGAAATGGTTAACGATTCAACTAAAAATGCAAACATAACACTTCTTCTTCTAAAGCCGAGTGACCGCATCGTACCTATTTCAACTGTTCTATTTGCAACAGCTGAATACATAGTAATCATAGCACCAATCATAGCACCAAAACTAAAAACAACTGTAATAAAAATTCCAACTACTTTAATAAATCCAGCTAAAAGTGCAGACTGTTCTTCAAAAAACTTCTGTTCAATCTTGGGTTCATAAGCATTTAATCGTCTATCAGCCTCGAATGCTCTTTTGAATTTGTCAAAGTTGTTTACATCATCAAGTTTTAATGTTACGGTTGAAACGGCACTTCCTCTATTAAAGGCATTTGACAATTGTCGAGAGTCGCCCCAGTGTTCAGATTCAAAACCATTTCCATTAGATTCA
>DYHC01000331.1 GCA_020724325.1 Melioribacter roseus | reverse complement strand
TCTTGAATAATAAAATAACTTTTAGGATCTACAGGGTATTCAAATTTCTTTTCGAAATTGTTTTTTCGATCGCGTTTCAAAATCTGAACAATAACTTTGTTTTTGGGAAAAGGAAAAACTATAGAGCCGGACATACTTCTTTGAACGTGTTTTGCCTCTTCAGTACTTTGCCATTCCTGGTATAATGTTGAAAATCCTCTCGAATAAATTAAAGAACTTGTTTCAGCATCCAGAACTTTTAACATATAATTCCCATATCCAAAGAGGTCAATTAAATTAGATTTTGATCCGCTCCAGATCGGTTCTTCAATTAATTTGTCGAAAGAAATAATTTCTGTTGTGCGGTCACCTGTCTGATAAAAATCGAGACGTAAAGTTTTTTCGTTGAAGTAATCTTCAAATTTAACTTGAGCTAAAAGTAGTTGGGCCGATAGAGCAATTAATAATAAAATTCTTTTCATAAATATTCCGGTTATTTAGTTATTTAACTTTTCTAGAACCCGGTTTAACAATTGGTATTCTATTCTCTTTGCATAATAAACATTCCTCCGGTTGATACGATACAGCATCTAACTGCAGAGTACTAAATTGCGGAACACCAAACTGAACCTTATTATTACTTCTATCAACAATAAATCCAACACCGGAAACTATTCCGCCTTCATTGCGGATAATATCCATTACTTCAAAGACAGAACCGCCGGTTGTAACTACATCTTCACAAATTAGATATTTCTTTCCCGCCTCAATGCTAAAACCTCTTCGAAGAACCAACTTCTTATCTTCACGTTCTGCAAAGATCGATTTTTTATTTAGAAGCCGTGCAACTTCCTGCCCAACAACTATTCCGCCAATAGCCGGGGAAATTACAACATCAATATCATAAGTCTTATAGTAGTTGGCAATTTTTCCGCATATAAATTCATTATGCTCGGGGTATTGCAAAACCATAGCACATTGAAAATATTGATTACTATGTCTGCCTGATGTTAATAAAAAATGCCCGTTTAAAAGGGCATTTGTTTCTAAGAAAATATCGAGAATATTTTTAGTTTCCATTTAATTTATTTTATCGATTTGTTTGGCTAAATTAAGATCGTATTCTGTAATGCCGCCTAAACTATGTGTACAGATTGTAATTCGAACCTTATTCCAGGAATACAGGAGCATATCAGGATGATGATCCATTTTTTCGGCAATGAAGCCACATTTCATTATAAATGTTAATGCGTCAGTAAAATCACTTAGAATAAACTCTTTTTCTATTGTGTTACCATTCCGCTTCCAGTCGGACATTTGCTCTAAGAATAATATAAGCTCATCTTCCTTAATCAATTTCATACGAATAATTTAGTAAGTTTCTTAAACAGATTGCTTCTCTTCGTTGCTTTGTTCTTCTGGCTCAGCAGTTTTTGCAGGAACGAAATAAAGTTCTTCCGAATTTTTCTTATGTTTTACAATAATTTTATCACCCTCTTTAAAATGACCTAAAAGTAATTCTTCAGCAAGCGGATCTTCAACATATTTTTGAATAGCTCTCTTTAATGGTCTTGCTCCAAATTTCGGGTCGAAGCCTTTATCAGACAAAAACTCAACAGCCGATTTGTGGAGTTCGATGCTCATCTTATTATCACTAATATTTTTTAAGAGGTCTTTCATTTCGATAGTAATAATTTGTTTGATGTCATCTTTATCAAGACTTCTAAAAACGATTGCCTCATCAATACGGTTTAAGAATTCCGGATTAAAGAGGCGTTTCATAGCATCTTCAACGGTATTTTTTAATTGAGAATATTGATCGGCTTCGGATTGACCGCTGAAACCAAATCCGCCGGAAGTTCTAATGTCTTTTGATCCAACGTTGGAAGTCATAATAATAATTGTATTTCTGAAATCTACTCTTCTTCCAAGACTATCAGTTAATTGACCATCATCCAGTACCTGAAGAAGAATATTAAACACGTCAGGGTGTGCTTTCTCAATTTCATCGAATAGTACAACCGAATAAGGTTTTCTGCGAACACGCTCTGTAAGCTGCCCTCCTTCATCATAACCAACGTATCCTGGAGGCGCTCCTACTAAACGCGATACAGCAAATTTTTCCATATACTCGCTCATATCTATTCTAACTAAAGCTTCTTCTGAATCGAATAGATATCTAGCTAACTCTTTTGCTAATTCTGTTTTACCTACACCTGTTGGTCCAAGAAAAATGAATGTACCAATCGGTTTATTAGATCTTTTAAGTCCGGCACGAGTTCTTCTAATTGCTTTGCTTAGTTTAATAACGGCTTCATCCTGACCAACAATTTTTTCTTTGAGGGCAGATTCCATCTTCATTAATTTTTCAGACTCTGCCTGAACTACGCGCGTAACCGGAATTCCTGTCATCATAGAAACAACCGTAGCAATATCATCTTCAGTTACGTCATAAACAATATCTTTAGTTTTGGTTTCCCATTCGCGTTTAGCAATTTCGAGATCGGATTGAAGCTGTCTTTCTTTATCGCGCAAACGAGCTGCTTCCTCATAGTCCTGTTGTTTTACAACTTGTATTTTAAGCTGTTTAATTTTTTCGATTTCTTCCTCAAGTTTAAGTACCTCTTCCGATACAGTAAAATTTCCCATATGAACGCGTGAACCTGCTTCGTCAATAACATCGATTGCTTTGTCCGGCAAATAACGGTCAGTTATATATCTCTCACTTAAACGGACTGCATTATCAATAGCTTCATTTGAATACTTAACATGATGATGTTCTTCGTATTTGAACTTAATATTCTCCAGAATCTTAATAGTTTCATCTGCACTTGGCGGATCAATCATAACTTTTTGGAATCTTCTATCTAAAGCGCCATCGGTTTCAATAAATTTTCTGTACTCATCAAGTGTAGTAGCACCAATACACTGAATATCTCCTCTGGCAAGAGCAGGTTTAAACATATTCGAGGCATCTAATGAGCCGGATGCACCACCGGCACCAACGATAGTATGCAATTCATCAATAAAAAGAATTACATCATCGGCTTTTTCGAGCTCTGTCATCAATGCCTTCATCCTCTCTTCAAATTGTCCTCTGTATTTAGTACCGGCAACCAGTCCAGCCAGATCGAGTGTAACAACCCGTTTATCTTGAAGAATACGTGGAACTTTTCTTAACACAATTCGCAGAGCTAAACCTTCTGCAATAGCGGTTTTACCAACACCTGCCTCACCTACTAATA
>DYHC01000330.1 GCA_020724325.1 Melioribacter roseus | reverse complement strand
GTAACTATATTTTGTCCCAATTTTTTTGCTCTTTGTTAAAATGATAATAAAATATACAAATTTTTCGAACGGCATCCATCAAATTATATTTGATGAACCTGTCGAAAAGGTAGGTCTTGAAGAATTATTCTTCGGAAACGTATATGTAGATTGCAAAATGGATAAGTCCAACCATCAGATTGTATTAAATTGCGATGCAGTGGTAAAATCTAAAATGATATGCGATCGATGTAATTCAGAATGCATTACAGAATTGAATTCAAATTTTCAGATGAGTTACATTTTTTCAAAGGGTCCGAAAGTTTCTGAGGATTATAATGTAAAATATCTTTCTGCTGATCAGGATAAAATAGATATCAGTAAGGACGTATGTGAATATACCGAACTATCAATTCCGATGAAGAAACTGTGCAGAGAGGATTGCAAAGGTTTATGTCCGGTTTGTGGAATTAATCTCAATACTGATAAATGCGATTGTAGAATTGTAAAAAGCAATGATATCTGGGAACCATTGAAAAAATTAAAATCTAATAACTAAACAAAGGTTAAACGATGCCTAATCCGAAACGAAAGATGTCTAAGAGTAGAAGGGATAAGCGCAGAACACACTATAAGGCAACTGTTCCTACCTTAAGCCGTTGCTCGAATTGCGGCGAACTAAAATTAAGCCATAGAGCATGCCCGAGCTGCGGTTATTACGCCGGCAGATCCATGTTTGTTCCTGAGTCCTAACATTCTCAATTATTTGTAAATGACACAAATTAAAAATGACATTAAATGCGTAATTGCAGTTGATGCTATGGGGGGCGATTATGCCCCTAAGAACGTTTTACTTGGTGCTATCAGTGCTTTAAAACAGAGTAATGACCTTGAGCTTATTCTTGTAGGCGATAAACAGAAAATCTTGGAATCTGCTAAACAAGAGAATATTTCGATCGATGAAAGCATAATACATCACACTTCTCAAATAATTGATATGGGTGATTCCCCAACTCAAGCATTAAAAACAAAACCAGATTCTTCAATAGTAATTGGCGCCAGACTTGTTAAAGAAAAAAAAGCAAACGCCTTTGTAAGCGCTGGTAATACCGGTGCTATTATGGCGGCTTCCACTTTAATTATTGGAAGAATAGAAGGCGTAAGCAGACCTACCATTGGTGCTTCATTTCCTACTGCCCAAAATAAATTCTGCCTGTTATTTGATGTAGGCGCAAGTGTAGATAGTAAACCGCAGCATCTGTTTGAATACGCTGTTCTGGGATCAATTTTTGCAAAAGAAATTTTTAATCGCGCTAATCCATCTGTTGGTGTTTTAAGTGTTGGTGAAGAAGAATCCAAGGGTAATGAACTTTCTTTAGCAGCCCTTAAACTGCTGAAAGATTCTAAACTTAACTTTGTAGGAAATGTTGAAGGAAGAGATATTACAAAAGGAAGTGTGGATGTAATTGTATGCGACGGTTTCCTTGGTAATGTTATCCTAAAATTTGGCGAAAGCGTTCTTACTCTTCTTAAATCGCGTGTTAAAGGTTATTCCCAAAAAGGACTTATCAATAAAATTTATGCGCTTATCGTTAAGAAAGTTTTGAAGGATTCACTTAGTGATATGGACTACCAGACACATGGCGGAGTTCCGCTTCTTGGTGTAAATGGTATTAGTATTATTGGGCATGGTTCCAGTACTCCATTGGCAATCAAGAATATGGTACTGCGTGCAAAAGAAATGTATAACAAAAATTTAATTCAGAAATTTCAGGAAGCTTTAAAAGAAAATGCCGTCAACTAGTAAAAAATTGAATGCTGCTATAACTGCAGTTGGTATGTACGTTCCGGATAAAATTCTGGATAATAAATATTTCGAATCTATTGTTGAAACAAACGATGAATGGATAATTACCCGCACAGGTATAAAAGAACGACGGATTATGGAAAACGGAGCTACAAGCGACATGGCTGCTTATGCAATCCAGGATTTGATGCAAAAATCCAGCTTAAAACCCGAGGAGATCGATGTAATAATTGTAGCTACTGTTACACCCGATATGTTCTTTCCGGCTTGTGCTTGTATAGTTCAAGAAAAAATTGGTGCTAAGAATGCCTGGGGCTTCGACCTTTCTGCTGCATGCTCTGGTTTCCTTTTTGCTCTTGAAACCGGTGCTAAATTTGTTGAAAGCGGTGCTTACAAAAAAGTTGTTGTTGTAGGTTCCGATAAAATGAGTGCAATTACTGATTACACTGACAGAAACACCTGTATTCTATTCGGCGACCTTGCCTCTGCAGTGTTACTTGAACCAACCGAAGACCTTAATTACGGTATTAAAGATACACTTTTATACGTTGATGGTACCGGTAAAGATAATTTGTATATGAAAGCCGGAGGAAGTCTTCGACCAGCTTCCCACGAAACTGTTGATAATAAATGGCACTATATTTATCAGGACGGTAAAGCAGTATTTAAAGTTGCCGTTAAAGGTATGGCAGATGTTTCTTATGAAATTATGAAGAAGAATAATTTATCTTCCGATGATGTTGCTTATCTTATTCCTCATCAAGCTAATATGAGAATAATTGATGCTACTGCAGAAAGAATGGGAATCTCCAAAGATAAGGTGATGATAAACATTGATCGATACGGAAATACTACTGCCGCTACTATTCCTTCATGCATTACTGAATATTATCGTAACGGCAAACTGAAGAAAGGTGATAATTTAATTTTAGCTGCTTTTGGTGCAGGATATACTTGGGGCGCAATTTACTTAACATGGAGTATTGAGTAGTGGGTAAGAAAGCTTTCATTTTCCCTGGACAGGGTTCTCAATACGCCGGTATGGCAAAGGACTTATACGAGAATTCTGTAGAAGCAAAAGAAATGATTCGTACTGCCGAAGAAGCTATTGGCGTTTCTCTTTCTCATATTATGTTTAATGGACCAGAGGATTCACTCAAACAGACCGATTTAACGCAGCCGGCAATTTTTGTTCATAGCGTTGTTTTATCCAGCATTATAAGAACAGTTGAACCTGATATGGTAGCAGGTCATTCCTTGGGTGAATATTCAGCCCTCGTTTCTGCTAAAGCTGTTCAATTTTATGATGCAGTTAAACTCGTTCGTACGCGTGGTACAGCTATGCTTCAAGCCGGAATTGAACAACCCGGAACTATGGCGGCAATTGTTGGCTTGATGCCTCAAAAACTTGAACAGATCTGTAATGAAGCTTCTTCATCCGGAATTGTTCA
>DYHC01000329.1 GCA_020724325.1 Melioribacter roseus | reverse complement strand
CGCAGTCGGAAGACCGCATATTGCTTGCGCATTGGTTAATCTTGGTTTAATAAACAATTACAATGAGGCGTTTGAAAAATATATAGGGGATTATGGTCCGGCTTTCGAACGCAAGATTCACGTATCGCCTCAAAGTGCCACAAAACTTATTAGTGATTCTGGCGGTCTTTCTTTTGTTGCTCATCCCGGTAACATGAAA
This sequence comes from Melioribacter roseus, assembly GCA_020724325.1. Lineage (GTDB taxonomy): Bacteria > Bacteroidota > Ignavibacteria > Ignavibacteriales > Melioribacteraceae > DSXH01. The sequence goes on along the minus strand of DYHC01000329.1, from coordinate 3,050 downwards.
GAAAGCATACTAACAGATTTGATAAGAGCAGGTATTGATGGTATTGAAGTTATTCACCCGGGTCATTCAGAAAACCAGATAAATTTTTACAGAGGTATTGTAACCCAGTATTGTTTGTTGGAAACCGGCGGCTCGGATTTCCACGGCGGCAAAAAAGGAGATGGAGAAAATTTGGGTAAATATTTAATCTCACCATATAACCTCGAAGCAATGCGAAATATGCTTCATAAGAATAGCGCATGAATTAAAATTCTACTACATTTTATTGGATCTTAATTTATTACACTTTTAGTTCAAAAAGAAAATACTAAATTTGCCTAACTACTTTATTCAATAACCTAAAATTGCGGGGAAATAATGAGTAAGTTGAAGCTGGTAATTGTATTTGTTTTTATCCACACTTGTTTACTGTCTCAAAATATTGGTAACTGGAAGATTCATGCTAACATGAAGGATTTAAGAAAAGCCGTATCCACTTCAAACGGTGTCTGGGCAGTTTCTAATGGAGGTGCTTTCAGACTTAATCCGTCTGCCGATACTTCTTTCTTTATTCTAAATAAAGCAAACGGATTAATTACGCAAACATTGACTTCAATTGGAACAGATAAACAAAATAAAATTTGGTTCGGCTCTCAGGAAGGTTACATAATAGTGTACAACCCCACGAATAACACTATATCAAATATTCTAGATATATTTAAATCCGGCAAGATCCGCAAGAAAATAAACGACTTTTATTTTTCCAATGATACGGCTTTCGTTTCTACTGATTTTGGTTTAGCTTTAATTAACACAAATAACTTAACATTCTTCGATACTTTTCTTAAGCTTGGTTCATTTACAACAGAATCAAGGATCTTAAATACACTAAGAGCTGGACTCATTTACTCCATAACAGAAAATGGAGTTGCAATTCAAAAACAAGGCGCAACAAATTTATCTGCTCCTGAATCATGGAGTTCATATTCATTCGGTTCTATGGGATCTGTTTCATCTGCTTCCAAGATACTTGTTTATAATAACCAGATTGTTATGAGCACTAATAACGGAATACATAGATTTCAAAATAATGTCTGGCTGCCATATATTCTTAGCGGCAATTTTATCAAAGATATTGCTGTATCGGGCAATTCACTTTTAGCCATTACGGATAAAAAACTGTTTGAATATAACGGTTCACAAATAAATCAATTATTCGAGAATCAATCTGTATCATTAACATCTATTTCCGCTGCGGCAAACAAAACATACTATATTTCTTCTTCTAATGGATTAATAGAAATAAAAAATAACATAACAAAATATTTATCCCCGCAAGGTCCATATAGTAATCTCTTTATGAATCTTTCTGTAGCCGGCAACAGTAATCTTTATGTAGCAACCGGCAAAGACCTTTATGGAATCGGGTTTCTTGAATTTGATGGTAAAAGCTGGAAGAGATACAGCAGAGAAAATTATTCTCAAATTCCTTCTAATGCTTACCATAATGTATTTGCTGCTTCAGACAATACTATTTATCTATCCAACTGGGGATATGGTTTTACAATTTTTAAGAATGGGGAGTTCGAAGTTTATACAGCAAGTAACAGCGAATTGGTTGGAATACCTATCCACAATAACTTCCTTGCTATTGCAGATGTAAAAGTTGATTCAAAGAAGAATATTTGGATTGCCAATCACCAATCGGCAGCACGCAAGCAATTGAGCGTTCTTACACATGATAAAAAGTGGTATCATTTTTCCATGACAAACCCATACCTCTCAGAATTCGATGTTCTTGATAAAATGGTAATAGACCAGAACGGAACCAAATGGTTTATTGTAATGGAAGGAAACCGGGGTCTCTACTATTACAATGAAAAAGAAACTTTTACCAACTTAGCCGATGATACTCAAGGGGGAATTAGACAGATCGACGGTTTATTCAGCGATATATTAACTTCCCTTGCAATTGATAAGAGAGGTTACCTGTGGATTGGAACGAGTGCCGGTGTTAATGTAATAACAGACGTAACTAAACCAATTACTACATTGCGGAGTAATTTCGCTCCATCGCTTAAAAATCAGAGTGTTACTTGCATTGCTATTGATGCTCTAGATCAGAAATGGATTGGCACAAAACAAGGTGTTGCTGTAATTTCGAGCGACGGCATTTCCCTTCTTGCTTATTATAATTCAAAAAACAGTCCCATTCCCAATGATGAAATAAGAAGCATTGCCTTTGATGAGAAACTTGGTAAAGTGTACATAGGAACAGATTATGGATTGGCTGAACTTCAAACTCATTCAATTAAGCCGGAAGAAAGTTTTAATGAATTGTTTGTCTATCCAAATCCTCTTGTAATTAATGGGAACGAAAATATTTCTGTAACAATTGAAGGGTTGATAAAAAACAGCCGTATCAAAATTTTTGATATCTCAGGAAATTTAATCCGCGAATTTATCTCACCCGGAGGTAAGGTTGCTTTTTGGGATGGAAGGGAATTAAACGGGAATTTTGTTTCTTCAGGCATTTACGTAATTGTTGCTTACGATGAAGAAGCTAACAACATTGCAACCTCCAAAGTAGCAGTAATAAGAAAGTAAACTTGTTAATTCTATGATAGACATTAGAAATTTATCCATTCAATTTAACGGTGAACATTTATTCGAGAATGTAAATCTAAAGCTGCATCTTAATGACAAAATTTCTCTTGTCGGTTCTAACGGAAAAGGTAAGTCTACACTTCTAAAACTATTAGTCGGATTGGAAAAACCAGAAGAAGGAGAAATAATTAAGCAGAAGGGAATTAGAATCGGCTACCTTCCTCAGGAAATAATATCATTAAAAGGCAAAACGGTATTAGAAGAAGTTAAGTCTGCAATACCGGAAGTTGATTCCCTTATTGAAAGGGAAAATGAAATTATTGATCTGCTTAACGGCAGCTCACTAGAACCGGAAGATAGAGAGGAATTGATCAATTCTTTAGGAGTGCTTCATCACAGAAAAGAAGAGCTCGATTTTTTTAGCGTTAAATCGCGGATAGAAAAAGTATGCATAGGGCTCGGTT
>DYHC01000328.1 GCA_020724325.1 Melioribacter roseus | reverse complement strand
TACAACGGGATCTGAGTTCCCGTATTTTATTCAGGCAAATGATATCCAGCTAAAAAACATTAACTTAGTTCAGCAATCGTATTCAAATTTAAATTCAACAAGAAGCTATAAGACAATTAATTTTGATGATCTGCGGGTTAATAATCTTTTTTTATCTGCACAGGCATTTTTTGATATTCCAAACCAGGACTATTTATTAGTGCTAAAAGAGCTTTCGTTAAAACCAAACTTAACGAGGTTCACTCTTCAAAATATTTCTGGTGAGTTCGCAACATCTAAAGAATTTACAAGTGTTACCAACTTTGCATTCATTACAGACAGCAGCGATATTAGATTAGATGCCAGAATAGACAGCTTAAATTTATTCGGCGGCGTCCAACTGGAAGATTTCAAAAATTATCCTGTATCGATTCACCTGGATGCCAACTCATTTAATTTCGACGATCTTTCATCATTCATTGATGCAACAGAAATTTTAAAAGGTAATCCTTCTCTCGAATTAAAAGCTAAAGGTAAATTCGGCGGATTTAATATCGAGAAGCTTGTATTAGATTACAGAACTACTCATTTCGAAATAAGCGGACAATTACTAAATCTTAACCGCCCCGATGATTTATTTATCAAAGCGAAAATTACCGATACCGACATTAACTACCGCGATGTGAATGCATTGCTGCCTTCTCTCGAACTCCCAGAATTTGCTAAGTTGAAAGTAAGTGGAGTTAATATTGAATACGAAGGCGAACCTACAAATTTCAAATCAATTTTCTCCGGCGAAATTGAAAATGGTTTCCTAAAATTCGATGCTGCTATGAATCTTGAGAATGATCCAATGTCATACTATGTAAAATTTGAAACGGCAAACATAGACTTGAATCCTCTAATTGGAATTACAACATCAATTAGCTCAAAAGGAAGTCTTGTTGGGCAGGGTGTTTCTCCTTTTGAGCTTAATTACGATTTCAATTTCAATACGGGCGAATCTACTTTCAACCAGATTCCTATTGAAAAACTACAGATAAAATCCAAAGCTGCTAATAGAAAAATTGAACTGGAATTGAATGGTATAAGCAGAAATTCCGAAGCACTCATTACCGGAGATATTGTTTTCGACAATGATACTATTCCAGCTTACAGTTTTTTAGGAAGTCTTAATCATCTTGATCTTTCCTCATTTATTGAAGGTGATTATAAGAGCGATCTAAATTTCTATTTCAATGTGGATGGAAAATATTTTAATCCGGATGATATAACCGGGATCTTTGCCGTTGGAATTGATTCTTCAAAATACCGGGAAACAAGAATTAACAACTCTATAATTGATGTTACATTCAAAAAAGATTCTTCCAAGAGAGAAATAAAATTTAATTCGGATTTTGTCGACTTTGCAATAAAAGGAGAATTTTCAGTTAACGATGCTATCGATATAGTTTCATACGAGGCAAAAACTATATCTAAAATAATATCGGAAAAAATTAAAGAGTTAAATCCGCTTTCTGTAATGGCTGCCGGCTCAACAAGTTTAATAGAAAACGAGCCGCTGCCGGATATAATCAATAAAAATCTTAAGTTCGACTTCGAATTTAATTTCAAAGACTTCGCCCTTATAACAGAAATTATTGGTTATGATCGTTTCGATATAATGGGCTTCGGTAATGGAAGCGTGGTTAATAGTCCGCCAAATTTTTCTATCAACTCAAATCTCGATCTCGATTACATCGTTTTTATTGAAGAAGGGTCTACTATTTACCTTTCCGATATTAATACCAACTTGAACTTTGTCCGCGATAACCAGCATGCAACTTTCGATAAACTATCCGGCACAGCACGCTTAAGGGGCAAAAGATTTTATTCCGGAACCTACATAAAAGACATTAATGCCAATCTAAGTTTTAACCAGAGCAGATTATTCTTTAATGCTTCTGCAAATTTTGAAGACAAGGTAAAAGCCAATGCCGAAGGTTACATTTTGATGAAACCGGTTGAACAACAAATTAGAATAGGCAAAATAAAAGCAGTTTACGGCGGTTTGGCGTGGACTAACAAGGATACAATAGATATTTTCTTTAACCCGTACATGTTTAACATTGCAAATTGTGTCTTCTATAACGACACATCTTCGCTGAGTGTTAAAGGGATTATTGAAAGCAGCGGATCACAAAACTTGATACTTAAGGCAGATAATATTTCGGGAAGAATTTTCTCTAAGTATTTATTTGGCAAAGACGACTTTAAATTACGAGCAGATGCAGACTTTAAAGCTGTAATTAGCGGAGATTTTGAAGAGCCATACATTAATACTACAATAAAAATAAACCACCTTAAATACGGTAATCATAAACTTGGTTTTCTGGACGGCTCAATAAAATATTACAACAAACTTATCACAACAGATATTAAGTTTGTTGATTCAACTTATAACCTAGATAAGCCGTTACTTACCATGAACGGAACAATTCCCGTCAATCTAAGTTTTGCCTCTGTAGCAGAGAGAATAAGCAGCACAGAAGAGATGAATTTAAGAATCTATTCAAAAGATTTTGATTTGCGTACCCTCACTAACTTAATACCAAATATTTCAGACCAGCGTGGAAATTTAATAACCGATCTTTCAATTACCGGTATAGTAAACAAACCGGTTTTCTCCGGCTTCTTAAGTTTGAAACAAGGATACTTTCGATCGGCTGATACAAATCTTCCCTATAGCTGCGATTTGAAGCTTAATTTTAGCCGGCAAGGATTATTAATTGATACATTAATTGTTGCAAATGCCGGCAATACAAAATATCCTGGTAAAATAAAGGGCTATGGTTCAATAATTTTTGACGGATTCAAACCAAAGGATATGTCTATTCGATTCAACGGCGATTTAGCACTCTTAAGCGATGCCTCACGTTCAACAAGTCCATTTCTTTATGGCGATCTTAAAATTGGCACTGCCGGCGACTGGCTTTTAACACTTCGCAATAATGTGCTTTTTTTAAAAGGTGATATTTTACTTAAAGAAACAAATCTTACACTTACAACTTCGGATCAATCGACTATTACAAGCAGCAATTATAATGTTATTTATGTTGAAGATTCCAGCAAGATTGATCTTGAACAAATCAGATTTCAAGAAATTCTTGCTTCAGAAAGTACTATTAAAACTAATAACGGCGATGAGCCGATACGTGTTGATTACGAAGTTGGCGTAAGAGTTGAAAACAGTGCACGTATTAATATAATACTTTCACAAGCGGTTAATCAAAAA
>DYHC01000327.1 GCA_020724325.1 Melioribacter roseus | reverse complement strand
CTGAACTTACTATTCTAAAACAACTTAACATTACTTTTTTCTAATGGCGGTCATTAGAACTTTTTACTAATGACAAATCTGGGCTAAAAATTAGTTTTTAGAGATGCCCATAAGTAAAATTCCGCTAGTCAATTTGTAGTCTTAACAGTTCCAGGTATTTGGATGGATTGTTAAAAATGACTAGTTTAATTCCGCTAAGTCCTTTTGTGGTTGGATTTTAATCCTTTAATTGATATTTTTCCACGCTCAAAATTGAATAATAGAAGTAAATAGAGGATAGCAATGACAAAAGCCGATATAGTTGAAAAAGTTGCTCTTGGAACGGGGCTTACAAAGCTGGAAACCGAGGCAATTATCGAAGGTTTTTTAACTACCGTTATTCAGGCGCTTGGAGAAGGTAAAGGTATTGAAATACGTGGCTTTGGCAGCTATAAGGTTAAAAAGAAAAAAGCCAGATATGCTAGAAATCCCAGAACCGGAGAAAAAGTTTATGTGGGAGATCATTACGTGCCGACTTTCAAATTTTCAAAGGATTTTAAGAACGCGGTAGATGCTGGAATAAAAAAATCTAATTCTAGTAACGAGTAAAATCTGATTATGAATTCGAACCAGACAAAAATCAATTGCAGTAATTGCGGCGAAGAGGTTTCTAATTTGGATAAATACTGTTCTCATTGCGGTGTACGGGTTAATTATCTAAAATCGGAATCAAAAAAAGCTGACAAAGAAAAAAAGGAAATTTCAAAATCTAAAACTGGTTTAAAGAAAAATTCAGCTGAAGGTAACTATAATAAAAGTATTTCACCTATAAAATTATTCTATCTTACTTTTACTTTAATAGCTGTGGGATTATTAATTCTCTATTCAGCCGGAATATTTGATAGTCCTTCCGGTTCAACTATAAATACTAACTTAAGTAAGGATCCGCATCAAGGTGTTGATTTACAATATTTACAAAGAATAAACCAGTTAGAAAAAGAGATTAAAAAGAATCCCGATAATAATAAACTTTTAGAGTTGGCACATCTTCTTAATGATTCCGGATTCAAAGATAAAGCCATTGAAAAATATTTAACTTATTTAAAAGCTGATCCTAAGAATGCCGATGTGCTAGTTGATTTGGGTGTGTGTTATTACGAACAAGGTAAGTATGAAGATGCATTGCGTTATATGAAAGAAGCGTTAAAGTATCAGGGAAAGCATCAAATTGCTCAGTTGAATATTGGAATTGTATCACTTGCGGATAATAAACACGATGAAGCAATTGAGTGGTGGAAAAAAGCCGCCGAGATTAATCCTAATAATGAAATTGGTAAACGAGCACAAGAATTAATTAAATCACATTAAAGGAGAATGTATTTATGCCGTGTGGCAGAAAACGTAAACGCCATAAAATGGCTACTCACAAACGTAAAAAACGTTTGCGCAAAAACCGTCATAAAAAGAAATTGAGATAACCTTTTCTTAAGCCACCTTAGCTCAGCTGGTAGAGCAGCTCATTCGTAATGAGCGGGTCGTAGGTTCGAGTCCTATAGGTGGCTCCAGCATTTCTAATTTCCTTCATACTTATTCTAACCTGTTAACAAGAAGTATTTTTACCTCTTCTATCTTTTCCAGGGAATTTTAATTGTTAGGATAATTCTTAAAAGATCCTGTAAGTGAGTTCTCGCATTCAGCAAAAAAAGTGCGGGCTTTCGATTCGTACTCTGTTGTTCCAGCGCACAGTAGTTTTTCGGGTTTTTTAGAAAAAAAATCTTGACAATCCCAAATAAAATCAGTTATTTTGCAAGCAAGTGGGTAATAGTGTTTTATTTTACCAAAAAGTGGGAATATATGTTTTTAGGTAGTTTTAATTATTCTGTGGATTCCAAAGGTAGAATTAGCATTCCTTCTCGTTTTAGAAAGTATGTGAACCAGGAAGCGAATGATACTTTCATAATTACACGCGGAATTCTACAATGTATCGATATCTATCCTCAAGATAATTGGAAGCTGGATGTATTGACAAGAATTGATCAACTTGATGATTTCGACCCGGATGAGTCGGCTTTCAAACGATTGTTACTTGAACTGGCAGCAGAAGACAAGCTTGACTCACAATCGCGGTTATTAATCCCTAAAAATTTACTTGAGTTTGCCGGAATAGAAAAGGATGCGCTGATTCTTGGTCAGAACAAAAAAATTGAGGTTTGGAATCCGGACATTTATGAAATACTTAAAAAGGAAAATTCGAAACCGTTTTCAGAAATAGCAAAACAGGTAATGCAGAAAAAACCGAAATGATTCGACATGTGCCGGTTCTCTTAAGTGAGAGCCTTGATTTTTTAGTCAAGAATTTTAACGGAATTTATTTCGACGGCACAGTAGGTTTTGGCGGACACTCATCAGAAATATTAAAAAGACTTCACTCAAAAGGGAAACTAGTTGCAACGGATAAAGATTTTGAAGCATTCAGTTTTTGTCAAACGAAATTTAAAGACGACAAAAGATTTTCTGTTTATAACACAAGTTTTACAGATATCGATACTATAGCTAAGATTGAGTTCATTGAAAAATTTGACGGCATCTTTGTAGATCTTGGGGTCTCTTCCTATCAGCTCGATAATATTGAATCCGGGTTTTCGTTTAGAGAAGATTCACCCCTAGATCTAAGGATGAATAAAAACGCCGGATTCCCGGCTTCATATATTTTGAATAATTATTCACAGGAACATTTAGCAGAAATAATTTGGAAGTATGGAGAAGAAAAACTATCCAGGAAAATAGCACGATTAATAATTGAAGAACGAGTTAGACAACAATTCAAATCATCAATCCAATTACGAAAAATAATTGAAAGTGTAGTCCCGCACCGATTTTTATCAAAAACATTATCCCGTGTGTTTCAAGCACTTCGCATTTATATTAATAATGAATTAGAAGAATTAAAAAACTTTTTAGACAGCGCTGTTTCGCTATTGAATATAAAAGGTACTCTGGTTGTATTAACTTACCATTCCCTGGAAGATAGAATTGTTAAAGACAAAATGAAGTATGAAAGTCTTGGTTGTGTTTGTCCACGCGGTACCCCGGTTTGTATTTGCAGAAAAGTAAAACGGCTTAACCTTCTAAACACAAAACCAATTATTCCCACTGAAAATGAAATTAAAGAAAATAGAAGATCAAGAAGTGCAAAACTAAGAGCCGCTGTTAGAGTTTGATATGATAGAAGCTTCGTTAAAAATATTTGTTGTGATAATAGTTGCTATGGCAGTTT
>DYHC01000326.1:2925-3261 GCA_020724325.1 Melioribacter roseus | reverse complement strand
ATGGAATTAGAGAAAGAATGACATTCACACCTATGTCAGATCCTATTCTTAATATTGAGCACTCAGGGCTTGGAGAGGATGATTTAAGTTATTCAGCATATGTACGTGTAAATGCTTTATGGCTATTTGAAAGATTAGCCGGATCGGAAATTCAATGTTCAAATTTTACAGCAACACTAAGAGCTGGTAATGGAGACTGTTCAGAATTTTCTGAACAAAGTTGGAACTTTACTATTGACATAGACAATCGTCCACCAGAAGTATCTTTTATTTTACCACCACTAACTATTCCAACAACCATTCCAGATTATCGTTTAATTATTCCTCTAACTGAAC
>DYHC01000326.1:0-2915 GCA_020724325.1 Melioribacter roseus | reverse complement strand
GGATGAAAAAGATATCCTCTCGAAAATATTTTTATTCCAAATTGATATTAGCTGGGCAAGCGGCTTAGATGCAAGAGATATTGTTATTGTAGCTAAATTTCAAAGGAAACTACCGGTACCTATAGAAGAAGATCCAAATATTTTTACTTTTCCCGAAGGTGATATAATAATAGAAATTGATAGGAGTGTATTGAGCTTTCACATTGAAAATACTTCCGGAGGTTATCAGCTGTGGATGAACTCTTCAATAATTACAGCCTACTTATTAGAAAGAGGGATAACTTTGCAAGAAGATGATCTATTGACTTTTTCGATAGTGTTTTCTGATAATCCTTGCATTTGTGAAAGATCTAATTTTCAAGCTTCCTATAGATTCAAAATTTGTTCTTTTTAGGAGTAAACTATGAACACTTTTGATAACATTAATAAATCGATTTTTGTCCAAGTAATTACATTACTTATTACAATTACCACTAATGCTCAAATAATAATCAAAGTAAATCAGCCCCCGGCAAACCAACTAAAGGTAGAACATTTGTGGTCAATCGATATTACAAACTTAACCGGTCAACCGAAAAATATTTATTTAAAAGGGATAGTAACTGAAAGTAAAGATGGTGTCATATTCGAAGTAACTTCAAATCCATTTCAAATACTTTTAGGAACAAAAAGATTAACATATACCGACTTGAGTCCCATAAAGATTCACTACTCAAACAAAAAATATGAAGATGCATTAATAAATACTGGTGGTGTTCCCGAAGGAGAATATGATTACGTTGTAGTTGCATTTAGCGCTGCAGATAATAAAGAGTTAGCTAGAGGAAATATTCCAATGAAACACATAGTTTACAATCCATTACCTCCTCAGCTGTTAAGTCCAATCAATGGAATAGAAATAGATAATGATTTACCGTTATTCAGCTGGCTACCACCATTAAATTTACCTTTAAACAAACAAGTGAATTACGAAGTAACAATTGTAGAACTATATGCAAGACAATCAATTACTGATGCAACATTTTCTAATCCGGCTTTCTTTAAATGGAATGGAAAGAACAATACTTTTCAATATCCAGTATCTGCCAGAAAACTATCTACCGGAATGAGTTATGCATGGCAAGTAAAAGTATTTGGTGCATCCGGAGAATTAATAGGAATAAGCGAGCCATCTTTTTTTGTAAAGAAGATTAGCTACGATGACAATTTTGGTCTTGGAAGCATAAAAAGATTTTTACCTTACCAAATTCATTTAGTAGCTCCTATCAACGGTCAGATTATAGAAGATGATGCCCCAGTTTTTGGTAGTGTTATATTACAGAACGATGCAAATATAGATATTCCAAGAAGACCTAGTTGGTGGGATGAAGAAGAAGATCAAATAATAATTGTTGAAATAATCGGGCAACAAACTCCACAAGAAGCTATAAAAATAAATCCGGTTTGGTATAGTTTTACAATTAAAGACCTAATTACCAATTACCCTGAAGATGGAAAGAAATTTGAAGATGGTAAAAAATATGCTTGGCAGATAATTATATATAACCGTGATGGTTCAATTAAAATGAAAAGTGATATTGGTTCTTTTGAATTCCGTTCAAAAAAGAATTCTCTTATTATCAAGGATTCGAGCTATACTTACTCGCCGATCGTGCATAGATTTGAAACAAATTATTTAACAGCAAGTAATTCAAAAATACCAACATTAAATTTTGCTCATAATAGAAACTTTTTAATCGGACTGAATCAACACGACTTTTTTAATCCAGAAAAAAATGATTCACCAATTAATTTTTCGGGTAGTTCTACATTTTCCTATCAATTTGCTGATCGGAAAGCGACAAACTCAGAAATTCCCAAATCTCAATGGCAATTAAACCTTAATTCAACTCTATCCATATTCAATCTTCCGATTGGATTTAATGCCCTTCTCTCCTCTGATCAGAAAGACAATAGACAAAACATAAACAATTTTCAGTTCTCATTTAACCCTTATGAAATAGCTGTAAATACAACCAGAGGAATTTTAGGTAGTTTCTTTTCAATATTTTCTGTTTTGGGGATTGGAACAAATATTCCAAATTATTCTTCACTAACATTAAGTGGAACACCAGTTAGTGGTATCGATCTTGAAATTACTCCCGGTCCATTTTTACTGGCTTTTACTTATGGAAGGACACAAAAAGCTATTGAAGGATCATATAATTTATTACCGACGTATAGAAGAGATTTAATTGCAACAAAACTTGGACTTGGTAAATCAAATGATACTCATTTTCATCTAACCGTTCTACATTCTAAAGATGATGAATCTTCTATAAAAACCAGTAGCAGTTCTGTAAATCCTCAAGAAAATATTGTTGCTGCTTTTGAAAGTAAAATTATTTTATTTGAGAATGCTTTTATAATTCAAGGTGAAATTGTTGGTTCATTTTTGACAAGTGATGTAAGAAGCGCAAATCTAACAACAGAAAAAATTCCTGATTGGTTACAAAAAATAATTAAACCTAAGGTAAGCAGTTCAGTTGATTATGCATATACTATTTCAAGTATATTGAATTTACCTTCTCAAACAAGACTATCTGGTTATTATAAAATGATAGGTCCTGGATTCGTTACTCACGGAAGACAATTTCTTAGAAACGATTTAATTGAATATGAACTTAAGGCAGATCAAAGCATAATTAATCGAACTATCAATATTAGTGTTTTTTATAGAAATAATTATGACAACATTATCCCGTGGAAAAGATTTAGAACTACTGTAAGATCAATAGGGGCAAATTTGTCTATATATCCAAGAGATCTACCATATTTAACTTTGACTTATTCTCCTTACTATCAAAAAAACGATAGCAAGAATATCTCGGAAAAATTTGAGAATGAAAATCATAACTTTTCTTTCAATACTGGAC
>DYHC01000325.1 GCA_020724325.1 Melioribacter roseus | reverse complement strand
TTCTTGAGCATCGCGCAAAGAATAAAACGATGGATGCAATTAAACAATTAATAGAATTACAGCCAAAGACTGCAACAGTATTGCAAAACGGTTTAGAAAAAACGAACAAAATTTCTGACTTAAAGACAAACGATATTGTCATAATTAAACCGGGTGAAAAAATTCCTTCTGATGGAATTATTATATCGGGCAGTTCTTCTATTGATGAATCGATGCTTACAGGTGAAAGTATTCCCGTTGAAAAAAATATAGGCGATAAAGTTGTAGGCGGTACAATTAACTCAACCGGGACAATTAATTACAGAGTTACTAATGTAGGCGATAATTCCGTATTAGGACAAATAATAAAATTAGTTGAGCATGCGCAGACAACCAAACCGCCTATTCAAAAATTGGTAGATAAAATTGCCGGAATTTTTGTACCTGTAGTTATATTAATAGCACTAATAACATTTTTTATGTGGCTAATCTTTTCTCCGGATCATTCCTTCAGCAAAGCATTGATCAATTTTGTAGCCGTGTTAATTATTGCATGTCCTTGTGCATTGGGCTTGGCTACACCAACAGCAATTATTGTGGCAACAGGAATGGGAGCCGCTAACGGTATATTAATCCGAAATGGAGAAAGTATTGAACTTGCTAATAAGGTCTTTACAATAATTTTCGATAAAACCGGAACTCTTACTGAAGGCAAACCGAAAGTAACCGATGTTATTTCTTTCGGAATGAATAAAAAAGAATTATTAAAATTTACTGCTTCACTGGAAGCCAAATCTGAACATCCAATTGCAAAAGCAATTTTGTTGAATGCAAAGGAAGAAGGAATAGATTTATTAGAACCTGATAATTTCCAAAATCATGCGGGATTTGGAATAACCGGCTTAATTGAGAAAAAAAGAGTGATTGTTGGCAATATTAATTTGCTAAAAGATTTTTCTATTAACCCTGAAAATGGTTTTACTGCATACAATGATTTGCAGAAAAAAGGTAAAACAATTGTCTGTGCTGCCATCGAAGGAAAATTTTCGGGAATTCTTCTAATTGAGGATAAACTAAGAAACGATTCCAAAGATGCTCTTCAACAATTGAGAAAGATGAAAATTAAAACCGTAATGCTTACAGGGGATAATAAAGTAGCAGCAGAACGAATAGCCGGGGAATTAGGAATAACGAATTACAGAGCAGAACTATTACCGGGTGATAAATTAGATATAGTAAAGCAATTTCAGGAAAAAGGTGAAGCAGTTGGAATGGTTGGGGATGGTATTAACGACGCACCTTCACTTGCACAAGCTGATATAGGAATTGCAATTGGCACAGGAACAGATGTTGCAATTGAAACTGCACATATTACGTTAGTAAAAGGAAACCTTTCTGGTGTTGCTAAGGCAATTAAGTTATCGCAACTGACTCTAAAGACAATAAAACAAAATCTTTTCTGGGCATTTATTTATAACGCCGCATTAATTCCTCTTGCAGCATTGGGTATGTTAAACCCAATGATTGCAGCATTTGCAATGTCTTTAAGTTCGGTATCGGTTGTTTCAAATTCACTAAGATTAAAGAGGGCTAAACTAATTTAATTTTTTCTTTGAAGTAGATTTTTTCCTTTTTAATCTTGAGTACACATTATAAGTTCTTTTGCGCAGATCTATTCTGAGAAAATAGCTTCTGATAATTATTGTTTTTTTCATTTTGGCTCTGCCCTACGTTCTTAGCTTTGATAAACTAAAATCTAAATCGGGAGAACCAATTAGTAAATATTACGTATCGTTAAGATTTTATAAGATTAATTACGAGCATGTAAAACTAGAATTATCATTTCAAATATGCATTCCATCTTTTTTAATAAAACAATAAATACTCTCTGACCATTCCTGAATTGATTGCACCAGTATTGTTGTCTTTCTTCTCAGTTGATTATTTAATTAGGTTCATTTTCCGTATTGCACTGAATTTTCCTGCTTTGATTATATAGAAATAAATTCCGCTTGATAAATTGTTCCCATCAAATTTTACTTCATAATTACCCGGTGTTTTATCCTCGTTTACCAGGGTTGCCACAACCGGTTTTCCTTTTAATTTTGGGCAACTAATATTTGGCATAGTAATTAGTTTTTTTATCAAAAAAAATTAATGCTGCAAAAGAATAAAAGAAGCCATTTTTATTGATGAATAATCAACGAATCAGATGTTAATTCTATAAATGAATTCTCTTTTAAAACAAAAATAAGTTCTTCCAATTTGGTAGTAAATATTTCTTTTAACTTTTCATTAGAAATATTACCGGTAGTTATTAAAAGTAATTTATATGGTTTTTTATACAATTTAAATGAGAGAAGAAAATCTGTGTCTTTTGTAATAACAATTCTATTTTCCTGAATTGATATTTTACAAATATCATCATAGGTAGTAAAATTTTTATTGGGAAGATCAAGCGTGTGGATACTATCAAAATTATTTTTGTTGAGCCAATCAGAAAGTTCTAAAGGTAGTTGTGCGTCAACTAAAAACTTCATATCGCAAGTCTGTTAATACTTTTAACCCGGCTTAATTTTGCGGCATAATCAAGGCAAGCCAAAATATCTTCTCGCTCAAGGTCTTTATAATCTTTCAAAATTTGATCAATGGTCATTCCAGAACTTAGGAGTTCTAGTATAGTTTCTACCGGATATCTCATATTTCTAATTACCGGTTTACCATGACAAATATTAGGATCTATTGTAATTCTAGTATTAATGTTCATTTTGTTGCACCTCTATTAAAAATTAATTTCTTTTTTCTTCAATCTCAAGAAAAAAAGAAGTTATCGCAAAAGTAGTTTCAAATTCACAATGAGGAAGCTCGATGTTTGATTTTGATCTAAAATGTAAGGCTTCGGCAAACTAAGACTGACGAACATACCCTTAAGAATCATTCTCTAAATCAAATCATTTCACAACTATTTTTTCAAACTTCTCTACATATTTTTCGTGGAACTGTGCGATGGATTTATAAGCTTTCTCCAAAATATTTTCCGGAGGTAGAAAAACAATTCTAAAATGATTTGTACCTGGAACCTGCCCAAATCCGCTGCCGTGTACAACAACAACGCCGGTTTCTTTTATAAGTTCTTGAGTCCAGTGTGCATCATCTGAAATATTATGAATCCGAGGAAATGCATAAAAAGCTCCTTCGGGTGCAACACAAGAAATTCCGGGAATTGAATTCATTGCTTCTACAGTCATATTGCGCCGCCTTGTTAACTTTTTCATTGCAACTTCAAGA
>DYHC01000324.1 GCA_020724325.1 Melioribacter roseus | reverse complement strand
GCTATTTCTATTATTGATTAAATTCTCAAATTCGGAAACAGTTAAAGCATGATTGACGTAAAAGTCTCCTATTGAAGTGCGTCTAAGTTCCTTGATATATGCCCCATAACCTAACTTTTGGCCTAAATCATGAGCAAGAGAGCGAATATAAGTACCTTTGGAACACTTAATATCAACTTCCAATAATGGAGCAATATAATTGATAATCTTATAGTCATAAATATGAACTTGAGATGGTTTAATATCAATTTCACGATTTTTTCGAGCTAATTTATATAGTTTCTGTCCGTCCACTTTTTTTGCCGAAAAAATCGGCGGCACTTGTAGGATTTCACCTTTGTAAGATTTAATAGCATTTTCAATATCTTCGTAAGTTAAATTATCAAGTGATTTTAGATTTTCCTCAGGCATTTCAGAATCGTAAGTCGGTGTTACGGCACCTATTTTAAATATGCTTCTGTAAGTTTTCTTTAAGTCCTGAAATTCATGTATCTTCTTTGTAAATTGTCCGAAACAAATAATCAGCAAACCGGTTGCCAATGGGTCGAGAGTTCCAGCGTGGCCAACTTTTTTGATTTTTGTGAGATTTCTCAGTTTGGCAACTACATCGAACGATGTCCACTCAAGAGCTTTGTCGAGCAATATAAAGCCACCTTCATTATTCAAGTGCTCCAACCAAATATCAATTTGTTGGATGTTGAAACGATTAAGCTGCATTTTTCAATTACAGGAAGATTATTTGAAAAGGTCCGAGGAACCGGATTTGGCATTTTCAATTAAATTTTTCATTCTATCCATATGGTCCAAGGTATCGTCGTAATAAAATTTTATATTGGGTATAGCTCTCAACCTCATTTCCTTGGCAATTAAATGCTTGAAAAACATATTGCGATTTTCAAGTTCATCTAAAAGTAATCCTGGTTCCGTATCTTTACCGAGCAAACTGACATATATTTTTGCTAAATGTAAATCTTTGGACATTTTAACCGTGGTCAATGTAGCAAATCCCGCTTTGATTTCCCGAGAGATATCGTTTATATGTTGGGCAAGTAGTCTTTTAATTGTGCTTGCAACTTTCTCGGCTCTAATTGACATTATTTAAGTTTCCGTTTGATTTCAACTGCAAATCATTATATCCGTCGATTTGAACACCGCATTCGAACGCTGTATCAACCTCTTTTACATCGTCTTTACCCCTTTTTAAAGATGAAATCCCACCCTCAAACTGGGAAAATCCGTCACGGCGCACACGAATTCTGTCATTTCTTGTAATTTTCCCGCTTAATACGTAACATCCCGCAATTACACCCAAACGAGATATTTTGAACGTTTTTCTTACTTCGACTACAGCTGTGATTTCTTCTTTGTACTCGGGAGCTAGCAAACCTTCGAGTGCAAGTCTGATTTCATTAATGCAGTCATAAATAATGTTGTAATTTCTGATGTCCACCTGTTCATTCTCTGCAGTTTTTCGTGCTTTAGCGGCAGTGTTGACGTTGAAACCGATAACGACTGCTCCTGATGCAGAAGCCAACATTACGTCGGTCTCGGATATAGTACCGACACCTTTATGAAGAATATTAACTCGAACTTCATCTGTGGATAATTTTTGTAATGAATCACTTAAAGCTTCGACCGAACCACCTACGTCACCCTTAATAACCAAATTCAATTCTTTCACACCTCCTAGTTGGATCTGTGCGGATATTTGGTCAAGCGTCATTAACTTAGTTTGTCTGAGTTCTTGTTCACGGCGAAGTTTCTTTCTCTCGTTTGCAATCTCTCGAGCTTCAATTTCGCTTGAAGTTACAATGAACGTATCCCCTGCTTCAGGTAATCCGTCAAAGCCAACAACAAGAATTGGGTCAGAGGGTCCCGCCGATTCAACTCTATTCTCGCGTTCATCCAACATAGTCCTGACTCTTCCGGAGTGAAAACCGGCTACGAATGGATCGCCGACTTTTAGCGTACCGGTTTGGACAATTATTGTAGCTACTGCACCAAAACCTTGTTTCATGTTTGATTCAATGACAGTACCCTTAGATTTTCTATCCGGATTAGCTTTAAGCTCGAGTAGTTCGGCTTCAAGAAGTATTTTTTCGAGTAATTGGTCAACATTTGTGCCGAATTTGGCAGATAATGCTACAGATTGATGGTTACCACCCCATTCTTCAACGAGTACACCGTAATCAGCTAATTGCTGTTTAATGCGGTCGGGATTGGCGTCAATTTTATCAATTTTGTTAATAGCCACAATTATTGGGACTTTAGCCGCTTTAGCATGACTAATCGCTTCAATAGACTGGGGCATCACACTATCGTCTGCGGCGACAACAAGTACTACAATATCGGTGACTTGAGCACCACGAGCACGCATAGCAGTAAATGCTTCGTGACCGGGTGTATCTAAGAATGTAATTGACTTACCACTTGGCAATTTGACACGATAGGCACCAATGTGTTGAGTAATACCGCCCGCTTCGCCCGCTACAACCTTAGCGCTTCTAATGTAGTCAAGCAGAGACGTCTTCCCGTGGTCAACATGCCCCATAATTGTAACAATAGGTGCTCGATGCTTCAAATCAACTTCATTTTCAACTTCTTCTTCGACTGACAAGACTTGTTTTTGGTCTAGAAATTCGACATCGAACCCGTAATCAAGTGCTATTATTGAGATAGTCTCTTTATCCAACCTTTGGTTTATTGTAACCATAAGATTCAATTCCATGCACTTCATGATCACTTCCGATGGAGAAATATCCATCAAACTTGCCAAGTCACTTGTTGTAACAAATTCGGATAATTTTAGTGTTTTGTCATCAAGAGCTTTATCATCGCGAATTCTCTGTTCTTTTTCTTCACGCTCAGCTTTACGCTTCATTCTAAGACGAGAACGCTGTGACATTGTACTCGATGAGTCCATTCCAGAGAGTGTTTCGCGAATAGCTCTGTCAACTTCCTCTTGACTAATCAATTCACGGATTGACTTTTTGCGTTTACGCTTTTTCTTGTCGTCTTTGTCAACGGCTTTTTCTTCAATTTTTGGTTTATCTTTGAACTTGGATTTAAGGTCAAATACTTGTTTGGTAGATGGTTGAGTTATTGAAGTATCAACGGTGGAATGTTTCCGTTTTTTGAATTGTTTCTGTTTTGGCGAATCTGAATACTCGGGAGCCTTAGTCTTGGCTTTATTAACAACGACAGGTGTAGTTTCAGGCTGGGGTTTTTGAGGTTTCTTCTTGTCAAATCTGTCGTGCCTATCGTGTGTAGGTTTTTTATAGTCTTTT
>DYHC01000323.1:929-3292 GCA_020724325.1 Melioribacter roseus | reverse complement strand
AATTGCAGATTGCGGAAGACGAAATTGTGGAAGAACATTACTAACAATTCCGCCGGCATTCATGTTTTTTTCAAATACGGTTACATCAAAACCCGATTTTGCTAAAAAGTATGCAGCAGATAAACCGGATGGACCCGCGCCGACTACGGCTACTTTAATTTTATTATTTGTTTCTGCAGCCGACAAGTTTTTCATTAAATCATTATAGCCGCTAAGAGCAGCTTCTTTTTTAAGATCGCGAATTCGCACAGCTTCGTCATAATCAATTCTGGTACAGTGATACATACATTGATGCTCGCAAACGTACCCAGCGATGTGCGGTAATGGATTTTTATCAATAATTACTTTCAATGCTTCTTCATGTTTTCCTTTGCCAACTAATCGAATGTATTCCGGAACATCTTGATTAATAGGACAGGCAGCTTTACATGGAGCAATAAAACAATCGAATGCGAAGAGTTTATCTCTTACTTTTATAGAGTTGGTCGTTCGTGTTTCTTTCTTATAGAGTCGATCGGTTAAAGAATCCGAGGCAAGTTTTTTTAACTTGTCGACGTGAATAATTGAATTGGAGCTAAAGATCATTCCCGCCAACGATTCAGATATTTGTAGAAGCCGGTTATAGCCGCCGGGTTTCAATAGTTCGGTTGCAAATGTAACCGGCTTTATTCCGGTCTCAATAATTTCTTTTACGTTATTAATTGAAGCACCGCCGGAATAAGAGATATTTATTTCGCCGTTAAATTGTTCCGCAATTTTTGAAGCGAGGTTTATTGTTAAGGGGAAAAGTGCTCTGCCCGACATATACATTTCATTACCGGGCATTCTTTGCTTAATATTTTTTACAGCGAGCGTGTTAGATAGTTTTATCCCGAACTCTCTTCCGTTTATCTTTGCAAATGATTTGAGACGCTCCAGCATCGAAACTGCTTCAGTCCACTGCAAGTCATTCTCGAAAGAATGCTTTTCCAGAAATACATTTGAATAACCCAGATTATTAAGTGTTGTCTTAACAAAATCATAACCAAGAAGGGTTGGGTTCAGTTTAACATAAGTATGCAATCCTTTTTCTTTGATAAGATATTTTACGATCGATTCAATTTCATTTGGAGGACACCCGTGCATCGTTGAAAGTGTAACCGAGTTTGAAATTAGAGGTGATATATTTTCAATATTGTTTATTAATTCTCCATCGTTGTTAAGTTCTTTTTTGATGTGATCAATAATTATTTTTTTATACTCATCAAATTGACCTGACAGCTCTGCATTTTTCAAATGCTCAATAAATCTATCCATCCTCTCAGTTTTTATCCCACCAAGATCATATCCTACACTCATGTTAAAAATGAATCCCGATTCCAAATTATTTGAAAGTGCAAAATATTTTTTAATAAAATGAAGGAGTAACCACGCTTTCAAGTATTCGTCGTATGACTGCTCAAGCTTCAGTTCTTGCGACCATTCAACATTGTATCCTTCGTCCTCAGCATCAATACAAGGGCGCTCGATTTTTAATTCGTCAATTATTTGAACCGTCTTTAATTCGAAAAATCTTCCACCGGTTAAATATGCTGCAATAATATTCTGCGTCATTTGAGTGTGAGGACCAGCTGCCGGTCCAACCGGTGTTTCCAGATAATTTCTAAAAAAATCGAAACCGGTTTGGTTATTTGTCCTGTAAAAGTTATTACACTTAATTCCGAAAATGCTTGAATACTTTTTTCCCTCAATAAAAATCCAGTTTAACAGATTTTTTAACTCAATGGGCTTCATGATCTCTGGCATTATAATACTCCATATAACGGATGTAAATATCTCGAATTATAGTTAATTTATAAACAGAAATTTTTATAATTCGCTTATTGAGAAAACAAAAAGAGATTATTACAATGAAAGAGAATTTATTCAGCGCAGTTGAAAACGAAAAAGAAAATCTGTTCTCTTTAATTCAGAAGCTGATCCAGATTAAAAGTTACAGCGGTGATGAAAGGGAAATTGTTGAATTCATTGTTGCTAAAATGGCAGAATACGGCTTTGACGAATCCTATCACGATTCATTTGGCAATGCAGTCGGAAGAATTGGCAATGGTCCGGTTAAAATTATGTATGATGCACATATCGATACTGTAAAGGTAACAGAAACAGAAAATTGGGCTCGTCCTCCTTTTGCCGGAGTAATTGAAAACGGTAAAATATTTGGTCGGGGTGCAGTTGATGAGAAACCCGCTATGGCTGGATTTATGATTGCCGGGAAAATATTGAAAATGTTGTATGGCAATAATTTCCCCTTCACTCTGTATATGGTTGGTTCTGTTTTAGAAGAAGATGCTGACGGCTATCCACTCTATCATATAATTCAGAAG
>DYHC01000323.1:0-919 GCA_020724325.1 Melioribacter roseus | reverse complement strand
CGGATTATGTTCTACTTGGCGAGCCCACGGACTTAAAGGTATACCGTGGACAGCGCGGAAGGATGGAATTAAAAATTACTACAACAGGTAAATCTGCGCATGGCGCTCACAATCAAAAGGGAATTAATGCTATCTATAAAATGATGCCGATTGTTGCAGATATTGAAAAGCTCGACAAAAAATTAAAACCGAAACAACCGCTTGGCAAAGGTTCGATAACAGTAAGCAATATAATTTCTAAAGCCCCTTCTATGTGCTCTGTTTCTGACTTTTGTCAGATTCATATTGATAGAAGAATGACTATCGGAGAGAATAAAAAGAGTGTTGTAAAAGAATTGAAAGAGGTATTAAAAAAACATAAAAGTGATGCGAAGATTTCAATTCCTAATGTTGAAGGAGTTAGCTGGAAGGGAACACAATTTTCACAAGAAGCATATTTCCCAACGTGGGTTTATGATGAAAAACATCCGCTTGTAGATGCTGCAATAAGAACATCCAAAGCAACAATAGGAAAAGCTAAAAGCGGTGTATGGAGTTTTTCTACCAATGGCGTTGCAACTGCCGGGCATTTTGGAATTCCAACGATCGGTTTTGCACCGGGGAAAGAAGAGCTTGCTCATTCTTCAAAAGAAGAAATTGTTCTGGAAGACCTTGTGAAAGCAACAAAGTTTTATTCACTATTTCCGTTTGAATTGATTAAGGTATAGATTTCAGGTATTTGGTATGGGGAAAATTATCAGAAATTATTTATTGACATTGATTCATTTCGTTCGTGGTCAAAAAGTAATTCTTGATAGTGATATAGCATCACTTTATGAAGTAGAAGTGAAATATCTTAACCGCGCAGTAAAGAGAAATTTCACTCGTTTTCCCAAAGATTTTATGTTTCAATTGACGGATGATGAAGTTAAAATATTGA
>DYHC01000322.1 GCA_020724325.1 Melioribacter roseus | reverse complement strand
TTACAGAACTCCGAAAATTCTTTCAAGTCCTTTGTATATGCTTCTATTGTGTTTTCGGAAGCTCTGTTTATACCGGATAACTCCGTGAGCATTAGTTTAATAACTTCTATCAACGACTTTGATTTATTTATCAATTTATTCTGAAATAAGTTTTAATATTCTTCTTCTTCGGTAACAGGTTCTTTATTAGTTTTTGGAATTGTCCATGAAGCGTAGTCGCAATCTGGATATCTATCGCAGCCGAAAAATATTTTACCTTTTTTGGTTCTTCGCGGCACTATTTCTCCTTCGGAACATTTAGGGCATTTTATTCCAGTTGTAATTGTCTTGGTAAAATCGCAGTCAGGATATTTTTCGCAGCCGATAAACCTTCCAAGTTTTCCCTCTCTGTAAACTGTACGAGAATTACATTTAGGGCAGGTTTCACCAGTGAAATCCGGCTCACTTGTTCCATTGCTAATTTCTTTAAGTGACTTTATGTTGCTGCAAGCGGGATAATTAGTACAAGCTAAGAATTTGCCGTAGCGACCGATTTTAATATCCATATCCGAACCGCATTTATCGCATTTTACTTTCTCCAGATTAGCTTCGACACTACTAAGAGATTTAGCAAAAGGGATATAAAAATCGTTGAGCACCTGAAGGTATTCTATTTCACCTTCGGCAATAAGATCTAATTCCTCTTCCATTTTTGCAGTAAAATTAACATTAAAAATATCAGGGAAATTATTGACTAAAATAGAATTTACTTTTTTACCAAGATTAGTTGGAAATAATTTGCGATCGTTCTGCTCTACATATTTGCGGTCTAAAATTGTACCTACAATTAAAGCATACGTACTTGGTCGACCGATTCCGTTTGATTCCAGCTCTTTGATTAATGAGCTTTCTGAATAACGCGGAGGTGGTTTAGTAAAATGTTGATTAGGAGTAATTTCGTCCAATTCCAATTTCTGGTTTACTTTCAATCCAGCCGGTATTTTTAATCCAACGCCATTTTCATCAGAAGATTCTTCGGTATCTTCGTCATAGATTTTTAAGAAGCCGTCAAAAATTACGGCGGTTCCGCTTGCACGGAAGATGTATTTATCTGCTTTAATACTTACGGTTGTTGTTTCGAGTTTAGCAGGTTCCATTTGTGAAGCAATAAATCTTTTCCATATTAAATCGTAAAGTTTTAGTTGTGCATCATCGAGAAAAGGTTTAACAAATTCCGGAGTATATTTTAATGAAGTAGGACGAATTGCCTCGTGTGCATCCTGAACATTTTTTTTGTTTTTCTGATCGAACGTGCGTGGTTTATCAGGCAAATAATTTTCGCCGAAAGAATTTTTGATAAATTTACGAGCATCATTTATTATTTCATCGCCAACTCTTGTGGAATCGGTTCTCATATAAGTAATTAAACCGGTTACGCCTTCATCACCCAAATCAATTCCTTCATAAAGATTTTGAGCAGTCATCATAGTTTTTCTAGCTCTGAACCTTAATTTTCTTGAAGCTTCTGCTTGAAGTGAACTAGTTATAAACGGCGGGAATGGATTTCGTCTTAACTCTTTTTTTGTAATATCTGATATGGAATAAGAATTTATTTCTTTTATTTTATTTAGAATATCGTTACATAACTCTTTAGTAGTAATTGAAAAGTTTTCTAAAAGAAATTGATTCCATTCCTCTTTTGTCATATCAGGTTTAGGAGGAATTTTTATCTGTTTACCATCAATCTCAAACAGCTTAGTTTTTATTTCTTCATTTTTATCTGTTTTGAATACTGCAACTATAGACCAGTATTCAATAGGAATAAATTTGTCAATTTCTTCTTCCCTCTCACAAATCAATCTAAGAGCAACAGATTGAACTCTTCCGGCTGAGAGCGAGCTGCCGAATTGATCAAGAACAGCACGCCAAAGAAACGGGCTTACTTTATATCCAATTATTCTATCCATAATCCGTCTGGCACGCTGTGAAATAACAAGATGTTCATCAATCTTTATTGGATTATTAAGAGCATTATTCACAGCGTTCTTAGTAATTTCATTAAAGAGAATTCGTTCAATTTTTCCCTTTTGTTTGCCATTTAGTATATCAACAATATCCTGGGCAATAGCTTCACCTTCGCGATCCGGGTCGGTTGCAATAAATATCTTTTTAGATTTACCGGCAAGAGTTTTTATTTTTTTTATAATGTCGCTCTTACCACGGATTGTAACCAAACTTGGTTTGAAATCATTTTCTATATCAAT
Source organism: Melioribacter roseus (assembly GCA_020724325.1). Classification (GTDB taxonomy): domain Bacteria; phylum Bacteroidota; class Ignavibacteria; order Ignavibacteriales; family Melioribacteraceae; genus DSXH01. Next base: position 1,057 of record DYHC01000322.1, on the reverse strand, counting down.
ACCTAATTTAGTTTTGGGAAGATTTTTAATATGCCCTACAGTCGCTTGAACAATATATTTGCTGCCCACGTATCTATTAATTGTTTTAGCTTTGGAAGGCGACTCAACTAGAATAAGGTTTTTGCTCATTAATTCACCGTTAATTGACAGAATCGGAGGAAAATAAATGTAATCTGCTTCCGGGAGGAATATCGGAATCGAAATCGATTAGAGATGCCAGAACCATCCAATTAATTTCTTTGCGTGTTAATTTATTTTCCGGGAAATAATTTATTTGTTCCAGTAAATTCTCGAAATTTTCTGAATCAATTAGACCAAGATTTGACAGATGAAGAAGATAGTTATAATTGTCAACTCCAAGAATTTCGATTTCCTCTTCGCTTAATATTCTTACACTCTTCTTTCTTTTTTTATCACTCAATTTATTTTTCTTTTTCAGAAATATTTTATCATAAATAAGACTGAAAGCAATGCCAATAGTATGCTGGTCATATTCCTTACTTTTAAGTAATGACTGATTAAGCTCTTCCAGCGAAACATTATTATTAAGCGACTCGAGTATATGTGTAATTACTTCAACTACTTTTGGTTTCATTTTAGTTATCTATGATACTTCCAATGCCTTTTAATTTTGCTAATATTTTATTTTCTTTGGATCGCATTAGTTTCCGCTGCAAATCTGTTCCGTCATCAAATCCAACAAGATGAAGCAATCCATGAATAATCAATCTTCTTATTTCCTGTTCGTAAGTAGTTTTCAATCTTTTTGCGTTGTCGTAAGCTATTTCCGAACAAATCAAAATTTCGCCGTCTAAATTATTACTTTCGAAGGAATAGTTAAAGGAGATAATATCTGTAGCATAATTATGGTTAAGATATTTTTTATTTAACTCAGTAATCGTATCCACAGACACAAAATTAATATCGAGGGAAAAAATTTCTACTTTCAGAAATCGTTTTATTCTAGAAACAGCATCATGAACAGATTTCTTATTGATCTTAACTCCTTTTTCTGTATAAAGTGATAAATTGGTTACCACGCAGTTTCCTAATATTC
>DYHC01000321.1:556-3317 GCA_020724325.1 Melioribacter roseus | reverse complement strand
AAAGAAAGAGAAAATAAAAAAGCGCCGTAGCATGCATTGCAACCTCGAAGGTCGCAAAGCGAGTGACCTTCGAGGTTTGTGTGAAATTTTGAATTCGCTAAATTATATAAAACACGGGGATTTGCCTGAATATTACTTAATCGTGGGTAAAGAAAAATTTGGTGCTTTAGCGTAATCTTCTCTATTATAATTACCTGCTAAGGCTTTCTCAATATCTTCTCTTAAAGTTTCGATTGGAACCAGTCCGACATGCCGTGAAATAATAAAGCCTCGTCTATCTATTACAAACGAAGTCGGAATAGAACGAATTCCGCCGTACTGCTGGGTAACATTCATATCACCTTTAACAATAGGATAATTGATTCCGAATTGTTCCATAAAAGGAACCACATCATTTGCAGTCGCACCCCCTCGTGAAATTGCATCGAGTGAAATGCCTACGACAACAACCTGATCGTACTCGGATTGAATTTGAATTAAATCCGGCACACCTTAACGGCACGGCGGGCACCACGTAGCCCAAAAATCGAGTATAACTACTTTGCCCTGGAGATCACTTAACTGCAAGTCTTCATCATAGTCAGATGCAGATGTTTCATTATTGCATCCGAGAGAAAAAAACGTTAGAAGTATAACGAAAGATACTACTTTGAATATTTTTGTCATTTATTCACCTATTAGTTTTTCAATGTCATTTTTGTAAACTGCTTTCGGCATATAGCCAATGTAAGAGCTGAAAATCCTTCCTTCTTTATCAAGCACAAAAGATGTAGGGATAGATTGAATTCCACCGTATTGCTGTGCGATGTTCATATCTCCGTATGCAATTGGATAATTGATATTCATTCTCTCGACAAAAGGCGGAACCATATCTTTAGTGTCAGTATCGAGTGAAATGCCGATGATTTCAAATTTTTCGGGAGGGTATTCGTTTTTCAATTCAATTAAATCCGGTATCGCCTTACGGCATGGTGCACACCAGGTAGCCCAAAAATCGAGCACGACTACTTTGCCTTTGTAATCGGATAAATTTACTGATCCGCCTGCGGGTGATTCTAAAACAAACTGTGGAGCGGCTTGTCTACTTGCAGGATCAACTTTTGCAGTGTAGTTTGGCGGATAAGGTCCCGGTTCACTTTCATCAAAAGAGTTATTAACAAAAAAGAAAATCAAAAAAACAATTATAAATAAAACCGTGTATGCGTTGCTTCTCTGCTTTTTTGTTAAACCGAATACTCTTTTTTCTTGTTTTTCTTCGCTCATAATCTCTCAAATTTTAGCGTAAAAATAGCAAATGAAAAAGACCTTTCACAATTTAATTTGATTGAAGTTCATTTAATTCTTTAACGAAAATCTCGATATTATTTTCATCAAAACCTTTTTCTTTTGCTGCTTCTTCCAAAGTTCCCCAAATCGGTTCACCGCATCGGAGACATCTTATTCCTTTTTCACTTAAATAGCTTACAGCCTTTGGGAGAATACGAACGAGATCTTCAATTTCAATATCTTTAGTTATTTGATTCATCTGCTTCTTTTGTTTTCTTTTTTGTAGGGAATGCCCAAATTAAACCTAATAAAGCACCGTAACCGGTTGTGGTATATGGATTGCTCGTAATCGGACAGCTTCCGGTGTTGCAGCCTATAAAATAATAATAAGCATATCCTAAAACTGCGCCGATAAGTATGGGCAGGACAAAGCGTGATATTTTTTTGAAATCTATTTTATTCATAACCTTAATTCAATTATACAATAATAATTAGTGATAAGATGTCGTAAATACGACAAAGATTCACCAAATCAACCGCTAATTTCTTGCTCTTGAAAACACTATTTAATAGTTTTAACTGCTCAAAAATTTAGACAGGAGAAGATTAATGCCCGAATACCAAAAACATTTGTATATGATAGTTTTCCCGATAAACGCTTTGGTAGCCTCGCAGTTAGAACCGGACCAATTTGGAAAACACTACACAACAGGAAGTGCGAAACATTACAGCGGTAAAGTAATTTTTGCCGAAGTTGATATTAATTACAGACACCCGCACTTCGAAATTGATAAATATCTCGATTTAACAGTTGCGCACGAAGATGGTTCCCCGAAAAAGACTAAGTTTATTAAATCCTATAATGTTTTGGATAATGTAGATCTTTCTGCTATTACAAAACTCTTCTTGTGTACAAATAACGGTACTGTGTTGGGACTTGATCCGGCTGAGTACACTGCCGTAAATCAACCGGGATTAATACGAGTTTACCAGGAAGTCTGTCCACTCGAAAATCTTGTAGCCTCAACCAAAGATCAAAGAGACTTCGGAAAATTTATTACAACAGGAACCGAAACCAAGGGTGCACCTACAATGTGTTTTACTCAAATTGATTTTAACATTCAGCAGTTTTTCGATAACAATAAAAATAAAGATATTATGCAGATAGATCTCCCGGGAGTTAATCCGTACAGATTTTATGATTGTATCATGGAACTGAAGGAAAATCCCGAAAAGTTTACTAAAACAATCAGCCTCGGTAGTTTATTAAGAGAAATTTCTTATAAATTTTTACGCCACGGTTTTTGGTTTGCTAAAGGTGAAGAACTCGAATTCTTCCCGATGCCTTCCGAATCTGATTTGGAAAACAAGCACTTTTATTGGTGGAAGTTTGTAAGGTAATGCAATTAGAATTGGGGCAGGCTAAATGCTTGTCCCAATTTATTTTTTATACTTTCCATCACCCCATTTAAGAACTTCAATTTTCACTTCGGCT
>DYHC01000321.1:0-546 GCA_020724325.1 Melioribacter roseus | reverse complement strand
CGTCACTAATCATATCTAATTTTTCGGCAGCCCCGTACGAAAGATCGATAATTCTATCGGGATGAACAGGCATGCGGTCATTAATTCTCAATATTTCAGATAAGTTGTTAGATAAGTTTGTTACCCTTACAACGGTGCCTTCAGGGTAAGTTGGATGAGCGGCCGAGATTCCGTACATATCATATACTTCTCCGTTGGAAGTAGGATTTCCGTGAAACTCATCCGCATAATAAGAAGCAGTACCGGTCTGTGTTTCTAATACCGTAACATTATGAAACTCGTTGAAATTTGTTTGATCTTCTAATCTGGGCTTCGAATCCCTCACGGGTTTTTCGGCAGCTTTTACTTTTGGTGGAGTATCTTTACTAGTGAATCTCGGCGAAGAGCCGCAAGACCAAATTAAAACCAATGCAGATATCAAAACAATATATTTAAATATTCTCTTCACCAATCCTTTTGAATTCTTTCATGTACAAAATAAGTTTTATTTTGAGTTTATAAAAGAGATTTAGAACGAACCGAATTGTTTGCTTCTTATGAGTTACG
>DYHC01000320.1 GCA_020724325.1 Melioribacter roseus | reverse complement strand
GATTAAATATCTGCTGAAAAATTCGATATAAATACACTTATCAAAACCAAATATGGTTCTCCTCAATAATCAAATTTTTATTGAGGACTAATTATTAATTCACTAAGTTGCAGACAATCCCAATAATCGAAAAAATATTTTATAGAAAACAAGAATTAGAATAAATTCAACTCAAAAAAAAGGAGGAATATTATGACGGAATTATCATCCTTATGGCTGCCAATATTTGTATCGGCGGTAGTAGTATTTATAGTCAGTTCAGTAATTCACATGGTTTTACCATGGCACAAGGGAGAATACCCGAAAGTACCCGATGAAGATAAAGTAATGGATGCGCTCCGTCCATTTAATATTCCTCCGGGTGAATATATGACTCCGCGTGCCTCCAGTACAAAAGAAATGAAAGCGCCTGAATTTAAAGAAAAATTAAACAAAGGTCCTGTTATGATTTTAACCGTTCTACCAACCGGTGAAAGAGGGATGGGAAAATATTTTATTCTATGGTTTGTTTATTCATTAGTTGTCGGATTGTTTGCAGCATATATTGCCAGTCGTGCTTTACCGGTGGATGCTCATTACCTTCAGGTATTCAGATTTGTCGGGGCTTCAGCATTTATGGGATATTCATTTGCTTTATGGCAGATGCATATCTGGTATCATAAAACTTTTAGATCAACATTTACAGCAACACTTGATGGATTAATTTACGCTTTATTTACCGCCGGAGTGTTCGGCTGGCTCTGGCCAAGATAGTTTTTAGTTCCCCCTTCTTAAATTAAGGAGGGGGATTTAGAAGAAATATATATAATCACTTTACTTTTCGATTATTGCTGCCCATCCGCCGCCGGGCGCAAGATGAACGTTCATTTTAGTCTTATTGTTTACTGTTCTATCGAACATTTTAAAATCGTTCGCATTTCTGTCTGCATTAATTCCGTCCTGCCAGATTTTAATTTTATTCTCACCATCTGGTAAAAATGAAAAGTCAATGGTTAGCTCCCTTGCTGCCCAGTTTGTCATTGCGCCTACATACCACTTGTTTTTATTACTTCGAGCCATTAAAATATATTCGCCTATTTTTGCATCAAGTACTTTTGTATCGTCCCAAACTGTCGGGACTCCTGAAAGGAATTCCATACATTCCGGTTCTTTGTAGTAGTGAGTTGGGTTATCAGCGAGCATTTGCAGCGGGCTTTCGAAAACAATGTACATTGCGAGCTGGTGGACGCGGGTACCCTGGCTCATTGGTACTGTAAAAATCGGTTTGAAAGATTGTTTGGTTGCATTGATCATTGCGCCGGGTGTATAATCCATTGGTCCGGCAAACATTCTAATAAAAGGTAGGGTTACTGCCATATTCGGATTCGCATTTTCACTCCACTTACTGTGTTCAAGCCCTATAACACCTTCACTTGTAATTACATTCGGAAAGGTTCTATAGAGTCCCGTTGGTTTATATGCGCCGTGAAAATCAACAAGTAATTTACGTTTAGCCGCTTCTTTAGCAACTTTATAATAATAATTTACCATCCACTGGTCGTCGCGCTGCATAAAATCTACTTTAATACCTTTTATGCCCCACTTTGTAAACTGCTCCATCGCTTCGGCAAACTCATCATCAAGGGTCTTCCAGCTCATCCATAAAATAATTCCAACATTTTTTTGATTGCCGTATTCAACAAGTTCTTCAACATCAATCTCCGGACTCTGCATAAGGAGATTCCCGAATTGATACCATCCCTCATCAAGAATTACATATTCAATTCCATATCTTGATGCAAAATCAATATAATATTTATATGTGTTGTTATTGATGCCGGCTTTGAATTGAACATCATAAATGTTATTGTAATTCCACCAATCCCATGCAACTTTGCCGGGTTTAATCCAGCTAAAATCAAAATCTTTATCGGAAGGTTTAGCTAGTTTAAACACTATAGTATTTTCAATTAAGTCGCCGTCCTTTTCTGATATAGCAATAACCCGCCACGGGAAATCTCTAGTTCCGTTTGTTTCAGCCATGTAATTTTTTCTTTGAGTAACATAAACATCGCGGTCGCTTCTTATTGTATCTTTAGCGGGATAATAAGGAAATAACCCCTTTAGCTGATACGGATTTTTTTCTGAACCGGTTAAATACATGCCCGGATAATCTTCCAGATCGGCTTCGGTTATTAAGGCATTTACGCCATTATCAAGCTTTACAAGTGCCGGCAGCGAACAGAATTTTTTAGAAGTTACTTCGCTAATTTTTATGAGTGAATAGATTCGTTCTGAATGGGACATAAAACTATCTTCTTCCGGAAAAAGAATTTGATAATCCTTTCCAAAATTAAACTCCGATTGCTCATACAATATTTTGATTTTACCAGGCAAAGATGTACTGAACCGGTAAGCAGCCGCATCGTCGTATACTCTGAATATTACTTTGTAATTTTCTGAGAATGTTAGGATAAGCTCTTCGTAATTGTTTGTAATGGATGAAAATTTCTGTCTAACAACAGGGTACAGTATCTCTTTTACTGTTTCAGTTTTATTATCAATCAGTTTAGGATTATTACCTATTACACTTCCGTCGGCAATCCCTATTTGTAAATTCGATGGTTCGATCAATACTTTACCGTTTTTCAATAATGAATAACTTATGCTGTTAGAAATCGTGACTTTAAGTTGAAGTTTCTTATTTGGCGAGTTAATTACAAATTCTTTTGCAGATAGAATTGAACTACAAAGTAAAACGAGTAAAAAAATTCTTGATATGTTTTTCATTTCGCACCAAGGTTATTAATTAATTTATTTACATAATCGAATTTAGTTTGAACAAACCAAAATTTGAAAACGCTGAATTTATCCCAACTCTTCTATATATTAATTAAAAACGATTTGTAGTTATGCCGCTGCATCTAAGCACATGGTTTATTTGCTCTTGGCTTAGAAGAAACTGTTTATAACCGGCTAAAAAATTACTTCTTATATCCGTTGTGCAGATTAAGTAGATGTTGAGCAAAAGTAATTATTTACTCGAAAAAAGGAACGCAGATTAAAATGATTTTTTATGATCTGCACTGATAAATTTTTGAATAATCATTTTTGCTTATGTTTTTTCATTAATCTATTCTAATTCACACAACCGATTTCATTAATTGGATGTCTCAAAGTCCTATAAAATAATCTAGTAACTTCCCAAAAATATCGCTTGTTATTTCGATCCTGTAAGTCAAGAGTCGAATCTAAACCTTGAAGGTCAAGAGTAGTTATTTCTTTCTTCATGACCTTCAAGGTTGTTGTTTCTCAGTCACTTCGTTCCTTCGAAATGACAAT
>DYHC01000319.1 GCA_020724325.1 Melioribacter roseus | reverse complement strand
TTTTTAGAATCTCGATCAGATATTTCTCTTCTATTACTTCTCCGCGCGACGTATTTACTAATATTGCGCTTCTCTTTAACAATTTCATGTTGTTCTTATCTAATAAATGAAACGAATCATTGTTCAGCGGAACATGAACCGAAATTATATCAGAATTTTTAAGCAGATTATTCAAAGAGACTTTTTTTGCCCGTGTTTCATTTTCAAAATTTTCTCTGCGGTTTCTATCGAAATAAATTATTTTTGTTTTGAAGGACAATAACCGTTTTGCAACTTCAATACCGATTCTGCCGGCACCTATAATTCCAGCTGTCTTACCTTTTAACTCAATTCCTAACAATAACCGGGGCATCCAAGCTTTGAATCTATTTTTGCGAACGAATATGTCTCCTTCCCTTAATCTTCTTGCACAAGCAAGAATTAGAGCAAGTGTAAGATCTGCAGTTGCCTCGCTTAATATTCCCGGCGTATTGGTTACAATAATGTTTTTGGATTTAGCATAACCGAGGTCAATATTATTGTAACCGGCTGCAACGTTTGCAATAATTTTACATTGGTTAAGGTTATCAATAACATGGCGGTCTATTGAATTAGTAAGAAGACATATTAGTGCATCTGCGTTCTTAGAACGTTTAGTCAATTCCTTTTTGCTTATGATATTGTTTTTTCTATAAACATCAACTTCCATACCTTTTGAAATAAGCAGCTCTTCAACATTTCCCGGTAATTCCTGTGTAATAAATACTTTCATTTTTTATCCGAACAAAATTCTAACAATTAACAATGCGCCCAAAATTCCGGCAATATCTGCAAGCACGCCGGCAGCAACGGCATGTCTTGTTCTTTTAATATTTACCGTTCCAAAGTAGAGAGCAAGGACATAAAAAGTTGTTTCTGTACTTCCCATAATTGTTGAAACCAAAATGCCGATGAATGAATCTGCTCCATGAACCGAAATAATTTCGGACATAATACCGAGCGAGCCGCTTCCGGAAAGAGGACGCATCAAAGCCATAGGCAATGCTTCTGCCGGCATACCAATCAGATTAGTAACCGGCGATATGATTAAAACCAGAAAATCCATTGCACCGCCGGCTCTAAAAATTCCGATTGCTACAAGCATTGCAACTAAGTAAGGAATTATTCTAATGGCAACATTAAATCCTTCTTTAGCGCCTTCTACAAATACTTCGTAAAGTTTAACATCTTTGAATAATCCGAAAAAGACGAATGAGATAATTATTAATGGAATTGCAAGAACGGAAATAGTTTGTATTATCGTCTTCAACAACTCTGCATTAAATGCAGAAACCAATCCGGAAGTAATTGCCAATATTAAAAGTAAAGCAGCAGCAAAAAACCGGCAATAATTTTTATGTTACCTTTGATCCACCCTATAAAATTGAAATTTGGTATCGAAAACTTTTCCAGAATTTTGGCAGATAAAATTCCAATGGAAGTAGCGCACAACGCACCAAAGAATGATGTACCAATTATAATAGCCGGGTCGCTGCTTCCTGCAGCCGCACGCACTGCAATTGCCGTTGCCGGTATTATTGTTAATCCAGCTGTATTAATTGCGAGGAATGTACACATTGCATTTGTAGCTGTTCCTTTATCGGGGTTAATTGAATTGAGTTCTTCCATAGCTTTCAAACCGAATGGCGTTGCAGCATTACCGAGTCCTAACATGTTCGCAGAAATATTCATTATCATCGAACCGATTGCCGGATGATCCTGCGGCACATCTGGAAATAAAAACTTAGTAATGGGTCTAACTCCTTTTGCGATTATGGAAATTAATCCGGCTTGTTCGGCAATTTTCATAATACCGAGCCAGAGCGCCATAATACCGATTAATCCCAATGCAATTTTAACGGCGCTCGCAGCGTAATCAATTGCAGAGCCGGTAACTTCCTTCATCTTAACAAATGAAATATTCTCTGTATAAAATGCTGCGGTGTATTTAACCGAATCGAGCTTTTCTCTTAAAACAACAGTACCGGAAAGATCTGTTTCTTTTCCGTTTATCTTTGCCATCTCTTTCCAGACAGATGGACTGTAATCACCTGCTTCCAAATACGATGCAAAACTTTTCTTCTCATGGTTGTAAGTAAGTTTAATATTTTGCTCAACATCGTCATATAATTTTGTTTGATAAAAATCGTTAAAAACGGTTTTGCTAATTATCATTTTAGCAGCGGAAGATTTAGTGGAATCAATTTTGGCGTTATTGAACTTAATAAGAACGTAAAGCGGTTTACCGTTTCTATATTTGTTTGTTGCGCTATCCGAAAGATCAATTACAACAGCAGTTACAATACCAAGTAAGAGTAAGGTGAACCAGATGTAGTTTAGCATTAATTTCCCGATTGGTGAAATGAATTGCCATAAAATTATTAAATTCTTTTTGCAAAAAACATTTTTTATTTAATTTCCGTTTACAAAAGAATTAAAAGGTATTTTATGAAAGCCGGCTTACTACAATACAATCCGTTGTGGGAGAATCCGCAAGGCAGTATCGAAAAAATTGAAAAGATGATTGAATCAGTAAATACAAAAATTGATCTGCTTGTTCTACCTGAAATGTCCTTAACCGGTTTTACTATGGAATCCAAAAAATTTGCTGAAGACCTGGACGGCATTTCAACACTATATTTTATGAAACTCTCTCAAAGATTGAATTGCCACATCTTAGCCGGAATAATTGAGAAAAGTGAAGAAGGAATTTTTAACTCGCTTGTTCATTTTAATAACGGATTAATAAATGCCCGTTACAGAAAAATTCATCCGTTTGGATATGGAATGGAAGATAAAAATTATGCATCCGGTAAAGAAACAGTTATAACAAAAATTGACAATGTTAAAGCAGGACTTACAATTTGCTACGATCTTCGTTTTCCAGAGTTATACCGTTTATATTCCAAACAAAGAGTAGAACTATTAATAAACATTGCCAACTGGCCTGTTCCGCGTATTAATCATTGGTGCACGTTATTAAAAGCACGTGCAATTGAAAACCAGTGTTTTGTAATTGGAGTTAATAGAGTTGGCAGCGATCTACACTTGCAATACAACGGATTCAGCTCTGTAATAGATCCGATGGGAAACGAATTATTTTCCATTAAGGATGAAGAAGATATTTTTATTGTTGACTTAAATATTGAGCTGGTGAAAGAAACGAGAGAGAAACTTCCGTTTCTTGAGGATACACGGCTTATTTAATATTGGGATTAGTAATCGGTAATCGGTGCTCTGCAATGTTTCTTGCTCATATCTTGAAGATAAAGAATCGTTACTTAATTCCTGATGACCTTCAAGGTTGTTGAGCTTC
>DYHC01000318.1 GCA_020724325.1 Melioribacter roseus | reverse complement strand
TCATTGCCTACGTAACGGTTAACCACAACCACTTTACCGCTTAATCCGTGTTCTGTAATTAAATCGAGCGGTTTGTAGTTCGATTCATCATCAGTTTTTTTAACAAGAATCTTCTTAATTACACCGAAAAATTTCTTTTTTAATTTTGTCGATAGTTTCTTTGGATCGAGCGTTTCCCAGAAAGACTCTCCCACAATTAGAAGAGAAACGTCATCTCTTTCTTTAGCGAGTTTAGCAAATGAGTTAATTACATTATGAAGCCCTTTATATTTTCTAATAAATCCGAAGAATAAAAAAACATGTTTACGTAAGCCCAATTCCTGTTTTTGTTTTTCTTTATCAAAATTTGGAGCGGGTAAGAACATATCGTAAACCGGATGATAGAGCTTGATTACTTGAGGAACACTGCTGTTTTTGGTGCGCGGTTCATTGTCTATAAGATTGAATTTTTTCCCTGGAAAGAGAGTTCTCAATTCTTCAAATGTTTTTAATGAGTGAACAATGTACGTATGCGGTTTTGAAAGTGCATATCTTAGCATAATTCCGTCAATTAAGCTTGTTTCTTTTTGTGCTACAACGTGAAGATCGAAAATAATTTCAGAATTACAGACAGACCTTAATTTTTTTGTTATGTAGCCAATAGGAATTCCCTGAATAGAAACTGACCATTGTACAATAACTACATCGGGCTTTAAACTATCTATTAACTTTACAGTCTGTTTCCAAGTTAGCGGATTATTAAAATTAGTAATGTAGTGAACAAAGATATTTTCTTTTTTGAACGGATTGGATTTGCTGCTTCGGTCAATTAGATCACGAGGAAAAATTGAAGGATACATCTGAGTCCACGATACTATATGAACTTCAGCGCCCTCTTTATCCAATGCTTTAGCAAGCGAAGTAGTGTAATTGGCAATTCCTCCCTTGAATTGAGGACCCGGACCAAAGATTACTATTCTCTTCATAGCTTAATTGAGAATTGAGAATTGCAAATGGAGAATGATAAACCTAAAGATTCCACGTATTACTTCTCCCGTTTTAAGTTTTCGAGGGCAGCATCATATACTCTTTTCATACCGTCTTCCAGAGAAATTTTAGGCAGCCATCCTAATCTTTCTTTTACAAAATTCATATCGCAATAACGTGAATGAACGCCTACCGGTTTATCTAATAACGGTTTTATAATAGGAGTGTATTCGGCAAATCTGCTGAATAGTTTTATCAGGTCTAAAAAAGATGTTAGTTTTCCAGAGCCGATATTGATTGCTGTTCCATCACTAATCTTATCCATAGCTAAGAACATACAATCCATAATATCATCGATGTGAACAAAGTCGCGCCCTTGTTTACCCGAACCCCATACCTCGAAAGGATCTTCCTTTTTAGCTGCGCGCCTTGCAATTGCCGGTACCGGATAACTCAAGTCCTGGTCTTCGCCATATCCTGAGAATGGACGGATACATACAATTGGAATTCCATAATGTCTGGCAGCAATTTTCGCGAGAAACTCACCGGTCATTTTTGTCCATCCATAAGTTAAATCGGGCATTCCAAAAGTATAGCCATCAATATTTATGTCAGATTCTTTTAGCGCCGCATTTTCATTTTCTGTCTGCATACTAATCGGGTAGGCAGCAGAAGAGCTGGGATACAACACGCGGTGAGGTTTGGCTTTGGCAATCCAGTTGAAAAATTCTGCATCAATTGAAAGATCTAAAGCAACAGCCATTGGGTCGCCTTCAATTTTTGCACGTCCGCCTACAATTGCTGCAAAATGAAAAGCATCACCAATTTCTACATTTAATCCGTATTCATCCATTAACCAGTTAGAATTTTCCTGAATCTTCCGAAGGAATTTTCTGAAATCGGCTTGCCAGTAAAACAATCTCTCTTCTTTACCAATTATTTCAACATCCTTCAATTTCTTCGAAGAAAATTCGGGCAGCCAGGTTGATGGATGAGTTCCAACAGAAAGATCATCAATCATAATAATATAGTCGGTTGTTCTTTTGAGCAGCTGTTTAACCGTATGCCTGCCAACAAATCCACAAGCTCCTGAAACGATGTGAAATATCATCTAAACATTCCTAAAGTGTGTTCAAAAATAAGAATTTTTGGAAAGAATAATATCTTATACGAAAAGCAAATTAATTCCGATTATTATGGAAAATGAAAAGTGTGAAAAATTAATATAGACTTCTGACAAATTCAGAAATGTTATTTCGAAGGAGCGGAGCGACTGAGAAACTACGAATAGATTCTTCGCCTCACTTCGTTCGGCTCAGAATGACAGCATACTTTCTACTCTGTCATCCTGATGAGCGGAGCAAAAGAGAAATAACGAGCGAAATTTTTCAGAGATTACTAATAAATATTGAGCGGGATATCCTTACTTCTTCTCTTTAATTACATATTCGTTTACGTTCTGATTGTTGTGAACAATTAATTCACCAATCAATCCTATCGCAAAGAATTGAATACCAACAATTATCAGCAGAATTCCGAGGAAGAAAATGGGACGGTTATTAATTCCGATACCAAGAATAAATTTTTCGTACGTAAGGTAAAGACTGATTATAAACCCGGCAAAAGCAGCAATCATACCGACAAAACCGAACAGATGCATTGGACGTTGTACATAACGAGTAGTAAAAATAACTGTAATTAAATCAATAAAACCTTTGAAGAAGCGCGAGATACCAAACTTGGTTTTTCCGTAACGGCGCGGATGGTGTTTAACAACAACTTCCGATACAGAAAATCCTTTCCACTTTGCCAATACAGGAATGTAACGATGCAGTTCTCCGTAAACATTAATTGAGTGAACTACATCTTTCCGGTATGCTTTTAAGCCGCAGTTAAAGTCGTGTATTTTTATTCTTGTTAAAATGCGTGTAACAAAATTGAAAAATTTTGACGAAAACTTTTTTAGAAAGGGGTCGTATCTTTTCTTTTTCCAGCCGGAAATAAGATCGTGTCCTTCTTCAAGTTTGCTAAGTAAGTTTTGAATTTCTGCCGGGTCATCCTGAAGGTCGGCATCCATTGTAACAACTGCGTCCCCGGTTGAATGCTTAAAACCAACCTGTAATGCTGCTGATTTTCCGTAGTTAGCTCTGAAACTGATAAACTTTATTTTACTATCCGTTCGGGCTAACTCTTTTATTATTGTTAATGATCTGTCTGAACTTCCATCATCAACAAAAACTATTTCGTAGTCAGTCGAGTAATGTTTTAATGCTTTTTTTAGTTCTGCGTACAAAGGGCGAAGAGCGTCTTCTTCATTGTAAAGAGGTATAACAATAGATATTTTTTTGAAAGAGAAATTTAGCTGGGATT
>DYHC01000317.1 GCA_020724325.1 Melioribacter roseus | reverse complement strand
TCAGTCTTGCATACTGTCCAAATCCGAACATATAATTTTTTGATGCAATTGCGAAAGAACCTGCTAACTCGAATACGGGGTAATACTCCATATTAAGTCCTATTGCCTTACTTATTAAAATATATGCTTCAGTTGTATCTTCTTTTGTTGAAAGCATATTTATTTTTGTAACGGCACGATAATATGCTGCTAAAAAATCTTGGTTATTAATCTCACTTACTTTTGTAAAAAGATTATAAGCTAATTCAAAATCTTTTTTCTGTGTTTGTATAATTCCAAGTTCGAACAAAGCAATTACATTAGCAGTATCCTTGTTGATAATTAACTGGTAGTGTTTTACTGCGTCATTTATTCTTCCATACTGATTTAAAAAACGTGCATAATTAAGCCGATAATTATTATTTAATGAATCGAGCGCAACAGCTTTTTCCAACCCCGTTAATGCATTTTTAAGGTTCTTCAATTGCGCATGGCTCATCCCCAGATAATAATATTCTATTGCAGAAAGTTGATTGTTATTTTCTTTTCCCAGCTGCTCAATAATATTTGAATATTTTCCCTCTACATACATTCTTGAAATACTATCAATATCATAAGCAGTACTTTGTGATAATAAAGATGTATTATACAAACCGAACATTAACAAAAAAACAATAAGCGATTTATAAGTATGTGCTTTCATAAATTTCTCAGCAAAATAATTGTGATAACTTTTTAATTAACTTCTGCCTTGTTTTAAATAACCGGCTTTTAACAAGTTCTTCATCTATTTTCAGAACATCGGCAATTTCTTTATAACTAAGTCCGCCGTACTCTTTCAACAAGAAAACCTCCCTCTGTTCAATTGCTATTTTATTAAGCTCATTAATAATAATTTCCCTCATCTCCTTTTTATCAAAATCATCTTCAATCTGCAGTGAATCTTCAATCTCAACATTTTCACAATTATCATTTCCGAATTGATCAATTCTAACTTTCTTTTTTCTGTAATACGAGTAGATTTCATTGCGGACCGTACTAAACAACCAGTACTGAATACTATTCTTGCTTCGGATCCGGTTCAAGTTTTCGAATAATTTAAGAAATACATTTTGAATAATATCTTCACATGTAAGGCGGTCATTAACCATCTTAATCGTATAATTAAAGAGCTGTCGTTTATATTGATTATATGTAAGTGTGAAATCAATAATATTTTGGAGCCGGTCAACCAAAAAAATTATTTCCGCTTTATATTAAAGATGCGTTTGTTGTCGAAATGTTGCCTGAATATAAATTAATTCAAGGAGGTTAGCACTGAATTTTGAATTACCCAGAGCTGTTCATTATTGCCGTGTTCTCTGGAAACAGCAGTTAATTCATAAAAATTATTATTGTGTTCAAATAAAACAACTCGGTTTCTGCTCCCTTCCTTATCAATGTACTCGTAAGCAGAAAATTGTTTACCATTTATTTCGAATATTTCATCGTGCAGAAGTCCTTCAAATGAATTACCGAATTTTACCTTTACAAAAATCTTATTGTAAGATGTTAATTTATTTAGTCCATACTGCCTGATATTTTTTCTGGTTTCTTCATCAAGATGAATTAATGAAAAATTCAGGGATTGTTTATAATCATTTCTAATTAACCAGAGGTCAATACATTTACATTCATTATCCTCTGCCGTAAACCAGCCGTCCGGAATTTTTACTGAAATATTTGTTGTTTTAGAAAAAGCTCTTTGCTGTGTTAACGGGTAATCAAATTTATAAACTGAGTTTAACGAAGTTGAGCACGCATAACAGGTAATTGAAAGGAAAGCAGTAGTTAATAATCTTTTCATAAAAAAATAGAGACGGATTATTCTCCGCCTCGTAGAAATTTAGGTTCTTCAAGTGTTAGAATAAGTGAAATACGATGAGAATCCGGAAGCCGGTCAGATTCTGCCTGATTGAACCGTGCAAATGAGTAATCGATTTGCAATTTGGGAAGATAAATACCGGCGCCAAGAGTAAATTGCTTTACATCATTATAGCCGGCACGCACGGCAAAAATATTTTTATAGCTATACTCTAAACCAGCATGAGGGTCGAAGCTAACAGGACCCAAATTAAATGTTGAAGCAAATTTTCTATTTTCGAACCGTAAATCGAAATCGACTGCGGGCATAATTTTTCCGCCTAAGAAGTTAAGAGAATAAGCCACGCCAATTTTTGCTGTTGGAGTAATTAATTCATTTCTTCCGGTACTCCATGCAATTAGGGTTGTAGTAACATCCTGAATGTTAGCGCCTATGAACAAATCCTCGTAAGGCATATAAAATGCGCCAAGATCAAATCCGATTCCTGTTGCACTAAATTCAGCCAGATCCCTTTTTATTATTTTTACATTGGCGCCCCAATAAAAATTATCCGAATGCCTTTTGGCAAAGCTAAAATAAACAGCCCAATCGGTATTGCTAAATTCTGTTATCTTGGAATAATCGAGCCGGTCTTTGTGAATATCGAGAATGCCATCGCCATTTGCATCGTAAAGAGCATTACGTGTATCGGGAATTCCATCAATGCTTAAACGGATAATGCTTAATCCGAAACTCATATCTTTTCCGTATGGAATTGCGACTGCTCCGTAATTGTAATTAACAAGCGAACCAAAATGCTCTTCGTGCATCAGCGAGAATTGCGGGTAATTAATACGTGCTAATCCGGCGGGGTTCCAGTAACCTGCTGTTACATCGTTTACAACTGCGGTGTGTGCGCTGCCCATTGCAAGAGCGCGGGCTCCTACACCAATTGCAAGAAATTCCCCGGCGTACTTTCCAATTACTGTCTGCGATTGTATGTCATTGAAGGCAAAAAATAATAAGGAGAAAATAAGAATTATGCGTTTCATAAAATAATTCCTTTTGTGTCTGTTACTGTAGAAATAACTATCTATTTTCTCCTTTTCTGCGTTGCAATATTAAATTTTATCTAATTGTTTTGCAAGACCTTTGATTATCCCTGTAATTTAGTAGTGCTGACTCAAAAGTAAAAAGAATTAACGACATCATGGAAACGCTCCGCCAAAAAGACGGCGGACAGGTCCGCCAAAAAAAGCGGACAAGCTCTAATTTCGGCTGATTTAAACGGATCTTTAATTTGTTCTATTACTTTTAAAACAATTTCAAATAGTCGTGTTATTTCTTCTCAGTCTGTTTTGCAACGGCATTAATAGCCGAGTTAATTGCTTCCTGATCTCCAAGGTAATAATGTTTAATTGGTTTTAAATTTACATCCAATTCATAAACCAAAGGAATTCCTGTTGGAATATTTAATTCAACTATTTCTTGTTCGGAAACATTATCAAGCTATTTTACA
>DYHC01000316.1 GCA_020724325.1 Melioribacter roseus | reverse complement strand
CTTTCCAGGATTATTACTTGTTACAACTTTATTTCGCCTTGGATTAAATATTAGTTCAACACGATTAATTTTAATTGATGGTTATGCTGGAAAAGTAATAGAATCTTTTGGATCGTTTGTAGTAAGCGGAGATTACGTTGTTGGTTTTATTGTTTTCATAATATTATTAGTAATACAATTCATAGTAATTATTAAAGGCTCCGGAAGAATTTCTGAAGTAGCTGCACGTTTTACTCTTGATGCAATGCCCGGAAAGCAGATGGCAATTGATGCAGACTTAAATACCGGGCTTATTACAGAATCGGAAGCACGTAAACGCCGGGACCTAATTTCCCGCGAAGCAGAATTCTATGGTGCAATGGACGGCGCCAGCAAGTTTGTTAAAGGAGATGCAATTGCCGGACTAATAATAAGCGGAATAAATATAATTGGCGGATTTGTTATTGGAGTAGCGCAGCGTGGAATGAGTTTTTCTGAAGCGGTTCAGAATTATACAATTCTTACCATTGGCGATGGTTTAGTTTCTCAGATACCTGCATTAGTAATAGCTACTGCAGCAGGTTTGGTAGTAACAAGAAGTGCATCCGGCTCGGCGCTCGATTTACAGATTAAGTCCCAATTGTTTTCCAATTCACGTGTGCTCGCAACAGTATCTGGTGCAATCTTTATGTTTGCGTTTATTCCCGGAATGCCATCAGTTCCTTTTATGGTTCTTGCCGGCGTCTTAGGAGCAGCTTCATTTGCCGTTAAGAAAAATAAAGCCTCAGAAATTCCTGCTGCTCAGGGCGATCAGAAAATTGTTGCATTAGAACAGGCAGAAGAAAAAGTTGAACAATACCTCCAGGTCGACCCAATTGAAATTGAAATTGGATATGGATTGGTTAGTCTGGTTGATGAGCAGCAAGGCGGAAATCTTTTTCAGAAAATTTCTTCTACAAGAAAAATGATTGCCCTTGAATACGGAGTATTAATTCCACCGGTGCGCGTAAGAGATAATTTACAGCTCCCGCCAAATGAATATATTATCAAAATTAAGGGAAATGTTGTGAGCGGATTTGAGATCTATCCAGATCGATACCTCGCAATGAATCCGGGCGGAATTGAAGAACAGGTAACCGGAATTCAAACGACCGATCCGGCTTTCGGAATGATTAGTTACTGGATAATTTATGAAGATAAAGAAAAAGCCGAAATGGTTGGTTACACCGTTGTAGATTGTATCTCGGTTCTGGCTACTCATTTACAAGAAACTCTTAAAAAGAACTTCGATAAAATCTTATCTCGTCAGGAAGTCAAACAACTACTCGAAAATATCAAGAAGGAATATCCGGCTGTTGTTGAAGATGTAAATCCAGACCTGCTTAATTTAGGAATGATTCAAAAAGTACTTCAAAATCTGCTAAAGGAGAATATTCCTATTAAAGATTTTGTTAGAATTTTGGAAGCGTTGATTGACTATTCCAAAACCACCAAGAACATTGATGTGCTTACAGAATATGTAAGACATACCATTGGAGATACAATAGCTAATATTTACAGAGATGCAAACGGAATTATTCATGCTGTTACTTTAAGCGAAGATTTAGAAACTCTTGTTACAAATTCCTTGCAGTCTCAGAAAGATAGTGCGGTTACTTTAGGGCTGAGCACAAAAGTATTAAGGGAATTAAATACTAGTATTCAACTTGCTATTGAAAAGTTTAATTCACTTGGTTATCCGCCGGTATTAATAACTTCTGCCGCAATTAGACCATATATTTATCGATTAATAAATTCTAGTTTCCCGGAGCTTGCCCTCTTATCATTCAGCGAATTACCGGCTAATGTAGAAATTGAATTCCTTGGTAAATTAGAGGTAGAAAATGCAGATTAAAAAATTTCTTGCCCCTACATTAAAAGAAGCAATAGAACAGATGAAAGCCGAACTTGGCGGCGATGCAATTATTCTTGGTACAAGAGTAATTGAAGGGGATAGGAGATTTAATGTTAAGAAAATGTTCGAAATAACAGCCGGACTGGATAAAAAGCAAAGTAAAAAAGTTGAACCGATTTTTACACATAATACCCAGGCAAAAACTGAATTAGAGCTGGAACTCGAAAAACTTAAGAAAAAAGTCTTTCAGGAAAAAGAAATAGTAAAGAATAATGTTGCAAGCAATAATATTGTTGAAAGAAAGCAGCTGAATGAAAAAGAGCAGGAATTAAAAGAACTTGCAGATGTTCTTATACATCACGAAGTTCAAAAAAATATTGTTAAAGAGCTTATTAATCAGCTCGAAAATTATAACGGATTGGTGGATGTTTCTAAATTGGAAAGTTATTTGATCTCTGGTATAGCATCTCTTATTCCTTCAAAAGAATTTAACGTAAAGAAAAATAAATTAAGTAAAGTTGCACTTGTTGGTCCAACCGGTGTAGGTAAAACTACGTGCATTGCAAAACTTGCAATTATTTCCAAGATAATTCACAAATTGAATGTAGGTCTAATATCAATTGATACATACCGGCTTGGTGCAATTGATCAGTTAAGAATATTTTCTGAAATAAGCGATATAGAAATGGCGGTAGCTTACGAGCCGGGCGATATGTCTAAACTTGTGAAAAAATTTAAGGACAAGGATTTAATATTTATTGACACTATTGGCAGAAGTCAGAGAAATGCAGAAAATTTATCAGATATTAAAGCTTACCTTGATGCTGTTAACCCGGATGAAACAATACTTGTAACAAGCGCTACAACTTCTACCAGAACATTGATCGATATTTCCCAGAAATTTTCTCCTCTTAATTACAGCTCAGTTATATTTACTAAGATTGATGAAGCTGTATCTTATGGCAACATCCTGAATTTTGTTTATAACAGCAATGTACCTGTAATGTTTTTAACAAACGGACAGGTTATACCAGACGATATAATTTCTGTTAACTCCGAACAATTAGCTAAATTAATTTTTTCGGGAAAACTTTATTAATGAATGATCAAGTATCCAGACTAATTGAATTACGAAAGCTTGAGGATAGAACCCGGTTAAATCCTCTTTCAAAAATTATATCTGTTACATCAGGAAAAGGAGGTACCGGAAAGAGCTTTTTTGCGTTGAACCTAACTTATCAGTTATCCAGATTAGGTAAAAGTGTTCTGCTGGCAGATCTGGACTGCAATTTTCCTAACATTCATCTCTTCATTAATCATGCAGCCGAAAACACATTAACAGATTTTTTTAACCAGAGAAAAGTATTACGCGAAATTGTGTTTCATTATTCTGACAGTATGGATATAATTTTCGGGGATTCCGGTGCCGCAGATCATCCTAAGCTTACTAAAGAATTTACCGACTATTTTTTTATTC
>DYHC01000315.1 GCA_020724325.1 Melioribacter roseus | reverse complement strand
AGTGACTGAGGAATGACAAGCAATATTATTCAGAAGTTTTTTCTTGTAATAATATTGAACTTTTGTATAAAATAATTTGTCTTTAAATTTGCAGCCCTTAGGTAATCATCACATAGCATGCAAAATAGAATAGAATGAGATTTATCCGAACAAATATTAAAATAGTGGTTCTCATAACAATCTGGTTGCAGATTAGTATTTTACTTTTTTCAATTGCCCATAACCATACGCAGCATTATCTTAAATTATTTCCGAACGAATTAATTGACCAAAAAGATAACCATAGCCATAACGATCCGTTCTCCGATGAATCCGGCTTCTGTAGAATTAATGATTACATTCGGACAAGCTTATCAGTTACATTAAGTGATCAGACCAGTCAAACACCGATAAATCGATCAGTCTCCGATTTGCTAATCGATTATAATAATCACTATCAATATTTTTTAAATCATTCATCCCCATTACGAGGGCCCCCGTCTGCATAATTCTTAAACTCACTTTTATTATTAATTATTTATTGAGGAAACAGAATTATGAAATCATATCAATTAGTTTTATTAACATTAATTTTATTATCCGCATCAGCTCATGCACAAAATAAAATAACCGGGAAAGTACTGGATAAAAAAGACGGTACTCCGCTATTAGGTGTAAACATAATTATTGAGGAATTAAAAATTGGTACAGCTACTAATCCAGATGGTAATTTTGAATTCGCCAGTATCAAAAATGGTTTTTATACATTAAGATTTTCTTACATCGGTCATAAAACAATCATTAAGAGCATAACTGTTCCCGGAGATGATAATCTGCTGATTGAACTTGAAGAAGGAACGGTTAATCTAAAAGATGTTGTTGTAACCGGGAATCCTTTCGGTTCGGACGCAAAAGATATTTCACAAAGTACGTTATCAGTATCAAATTTGGATCTGCTCATAAGAAGAAGTTCTAATATAGCTAACACACTTAATTTTCAACCGGGTATTTCAATCCGTTCAAATGGAATTTCTACCGCACGACCAATAATTAGAGGATTCGGCAATAACCGTATTCTTATTCTCGAAAACGGTTTGCGGATGGGTGATCTATCCAACACTTCCGATGATCACGGTGTGTCTAATGACGGCTCTACAGCAGAACGGTTAGAAGTTTTGCGTGGACCGGCAAGTTTACTTTATGGCAGCAATGCATTGGGCGGTGTAATCAATATTATTTCTGAAGCTATTCCGCGCTACATTCCGGATCAACTTGATGGGGATTTTAATATTTCTTCTGCTTCAGTTAACAAAGACCTTGCTGTTAGCGGAGACCTCCATTACGGAATAAATGATTTCGGCTTCCATGCAAATTATTTTAGAAGAAAAACATCTAACTATCTTGGAGGAAACGGAATTGTTGTTGAAAACTCCGATCAGTTTTCTACTGGTTATCAGTTAGGATTTTCTTTCATCCCTTCTTTTGGATTAGGCGGATTAAGTTATTCCTCTTTTAATACTAAATATGGAATTCCGGTTAAAACGGAAGAAGAATTTTTTGGTGAAGAAGAACATGGCTCAGAAGACGTCCATTCGCATCATTCTGTCGATATCGAAATGGATAAAAAAGAACTCAGATTTTTAATCGAAAGCTCTCGATTAAATTCATTCATAAACTCATTTAGTCTTAAAACCGGATACCAGGATTACGAGCATTTGGAGATTTCAAAAGAAACAGGTGAAATAGAATCTGAATTCGGTTTAAAAACATTTTCGGCTGATTTATCTTTTAAGCACTCTCCTCTATTTCAAAATCTTAACGGAGTATTCGGTATTTATTTCCTAAATCAAAACTATACTATTAAAGGTGAGGAGGCATTTACTCCGAATGCAGATTATTTTGGAATTGCCGGTTACTTTGTTGAACAGTTGTTGATCGGTAAATTTAATTTTCAATTTGGCGCACGTGTGGAAAAGAATATTATTAAAATTCCCGAATCGGAACTATCCGGCAAAAAATTTGAAGCTGAAGAGAAAAACTTCGATTCCTTTAGCGCATCAATTGGAGTTATTTATTCTCTGAATGATGAGATCTCTTTCTTTGCCAACGCAGCTAATGCATTCCGTTCACCAACTATTGAAGAATTGTCTTCTTACGCAATTCATGGTGCAACCGGCACTTTTGATATTGGCAGCCGAAACCTTGTAAATGAAAAAAATATCGGATTCGATTTCGGTTTCCGTCTAAGAAAATACCATCATCTTGTTGAGCTAAGCGGTTATTATAACAGAATGTTGGATTATATTTATAGGGAACCAACCCTACAATTTTATAACTCCGAAAGTAGTATTCCATTTAATAATTCTGGTAATGGATTTCCCGTTTACAGATACCGACAGACTGATGCAGAACTTTACGGATTCGAATTAAAAGCTCAGTACGAAATATCCCGTCAGATTTCTATAACAACAATTATGGATTATACTAAGGGAAATCAGATTTCAACTTCAACACCTTTACCGCAAATGCCTCCGTTCAGATTTTCTGTTGAACCGCGATATGCAGATGACGAATTTTGGTTCGGTTTCAACTGGAAATTAGTTGCAGATCAGAATAATGTTGCACAGTATGAAGAAACTACAAAAGGTTACGGACTTGTTGACTTGTACGTAGGGACAAAAATACAAAGCGGTAAAAGTTATCATATAGTGAATTTAAGAGGTGAGAATATTCTAAACCAGAGTTATAGAGATCATCTTTCATCGATTAAAGATTTTGCATTAATGCCCGGTAGAAATGTTAAGTTGAGTTATAAGTTTTTGTTTTAACGCTGCTATTATTATATTGGCGCTGAAAAATTTTGACTTTCCAGTGCTTGGAGAGATGGGTGAGTGGCTGAAACCAACGGTTTGCTAAACCGTCGTAGTGGGTAAACCGCTACCGAGAGTTCGAATCTCTCTCTCTCCGCAAGATTTCTATAATAACAATATGTTTTATGTGTATGTTTTGTATAGTAAATCCCTTTCTAAAAGGTATGTAGGCTCTTCTTCCAATATTAACAAGCGATTATCTGAACACAACTCCGGAAAATCTAAATTTACTAAGGGCGGCATTCCAGGGAGGCTTATCTATTCTGAACAGTTTGATACAAACTCTGAGGCGCGTAAACGTGAAATATTTCTTAAATCCGGAAATGGTAGAAAATTTCTTGATTCAATTCTTACTTCCGCTACCGAGAGTTCTGAGCCAGATTTGTCATCATAATGACGATGGCTCATCAGCCTCCGGCTGAGAATCTCTCTCTCCGCAAAATTTCTATAATAACATTATGTTTTATGTGTATGTTTTGTATAGTAAATCCCTTTCCAAAAGGTATGTAGGC
>DYHC01000314.1 GCA_020724325.1 Melioribacter roseus | reverse complement strand
ATATAATGACATTCATATTTACATTTTAGTAAAAATATTTATTGAAATGCAAAGACTAATTTGTACTACAACGAAACGGTATTTTAGGATTGATAAAAATATACCAATGCGGATAATTTATAATGGAAGTAATTAGATATTCTGCTGAATGGAAAGAGGAGTGGGATCGGTTTGTGCTCCAATCGAATAACGGCACCATATTTCACTTACAGAGATTCTTAGATTATCACACACCGGGCAAGTTCAAATTTGATCACCTGATATTCTTAAAGAATGGCAGGATAGAAGCTGTTCTACCCGGCGCATTAAGAGATGGTTTGTTCGAATCGCCTATCGGTGCCAGCTACGGTTCAATTGTAACAAAGGATATTAAATTTGCCGAAGCGATGGAAATTGTTACTTCTCTGTTGGAATTTGGTCGGCAGAATAATATTAAGGAGTTTGAGCTTACATCCGCACCAATGATTTATGAAAAGTATCAAAATCAAAATCTTGAATTTGCAATGCGGTGGCTCGGGTTCAATTACAAACTTCACTACATTTCAAGCGCAATCAATTTAAGAAAGAATGAAGATTACTTATTAAGGTTTTCACCAACAACAAGAAGAAATGTAAGAAAGACTTTTAGAATAAAAGAATTACGGATTGAGATTAACGATTGTTACGATCAATTCTACCCGATATTGGTAGAGAATAAGGCAAGACACGGAACTAAGCCAACGCACTCATATGAAGACCTTATTCGGCTTAAAGAACTTTTGCCGGATAATTTGGTGCTCTTAATGGTTTATCTTGGTGATAAGCCAATTGGAGGCTCGCTTGTTTTTATTGCCAATAAAAATGTTGCTCTCTGTTTCTACAACATGATGCTGTACGAATATGCTGATTATAAACCGATGCACCGCATTATGTATGATGTTGTTAACTATGCTACTGAACACGGATTTTTGTATGTAGATATTGGTGTTTCACAGGATACAAAAGCTGCTAACCCAATGACACCAAGCATGAGTCTTATCGAATTCAAAGAACAGTTTGATGCTAAGACTATTATGCGCAATACACTTCATATTAAATTATAATCCGGTTTGCCATGCAGAAAAATGTTTGTATTGCATTTCTTGGTAATGCACTTCACGATTCCAGAATTGTTAATCTTACAAACTCACTTAAAGATGATAATTGCAGCGTAAAGGTAATTGCGTTCGATTGGTTCATTAGCGGCAAACCATATCATAACGAAACTTATGAGATCTACGTACTTAAGAAAAAAAACAGTCTTATTTTTTATCTTAAGTATGCTATCATTTTAGTTAGACATTTATTCAGAACAAATGCAGACATATATTTTGCAGAAGATTTTTATACTCTTCCATTTGTAACGGTTATTGCAAAGTTGAAAAAAGGGAAAATATATTATAACAGTCGTGAACTGTATGCCTTTATAGGTGGTTTGCGCAATCGTCCTTTTATTCAATCGATTGTTAAAATTATTGAACGATTTTTTATTACAAAAGTCGATTTGGTTTTAACTACCGGAGAAATGGATTCTCATTTTCTCGAAAATTTTTATGGAATAAAAAATACTCTTGTTATAAGGAATATTCCGCTGCTTCGTTTTCCTGAAGCAACAATTGATTTCAGAAAAAAATATAATCTTCCTCCCAATTCTTTTATTCTGCTCTATCAAGGAGTCTTGCTGGAAGGAAGAGGAATACCACTTGTTATAAAAGCATTAAATAACCTGCCTGAAACAGTGCTTATTATTCTTGGAGATGGAGAACACAAAAAGAATTTTCAAAAACTTGCAGACAAATATGATGTTGGTAATCGTGTAATATTTGCCGGAACAATAAAGCAGAATGAATTGGTCAATTATACTGCTGGCGCTGACTTAGGTTTAACGTTAATAGAAAATATTAGTGTCAGTTATTACCATGCATTGCCTAATAAATTGTTCGAATACATAATGGCAGGTTTACCTGTATTATCCTCGGATTTACCTCAGATGAAAAGAATTGTCGAGAAGTATTGTGTGGGCGAAGCGGTTAATTTAAAGGACGAAGTGAATATTGTAAAAACTATTCAACGACTTGTATTGAATCCAGACCAATTAAAAAAATATAAAGAGAACTGCTTTATTGCAGCAAAAGAATTGAACTGGCAGGAAGAATACAAAAAAGTGCGCGGTCAATTACTGGGAATTGAATAATTGAAAAAAAGTAAAAGAATATTAATTGTAAGACCGGATAGAATTGGCGATGTTGTTCTTTCGACACCTCTGCCGCGTGAAATAAAAAAAACATTTCCGAACAGCTTTATAGCGGTTATGCTGCGCAAGTACACAAAAGATATTTATGAAAATAACCCGTATGTAGATAAAATTATTTTGATTGATGATTATGACAACGGATCAATAGAGAAGTTCTGGAAGAAAGTTAAAGAAATAAAAAGTTACAAGTTCACTCATTCACTTACATTACTACCAACCGAACGGTTGAATTATTTGCTTTTTTTAGCCGGGATTCCATATAGAGTTGGTGTTGGGCACAAGCTGTATCAGTTTCTAACATTTACGAGATATGTCTCCAGGAATAAATATATCCCGTTAAGACATGAAGCAGATTATTGCATGGATCTAGCCAGAAAAATTGGTGTAGCATCAGAAAACCTTGAGACGGAAATTTTTCTTACTGAAGAAGAAAAGATAAAATCGCTCGAATTTAGAAACGAATTATTAAGCGGTAAGAAATTTCTGATAGGAATTCATTCTTCCAGCGGCAACTCATCTCCTAATTGGAAGCCGTCTTATTACAGAGAACTGATTGAAGTATTACAGGGCAGAAAGGAGATACAAATTGTAATTACAGATAATACAATACCTGAAGCTATTGCAAACGTAGAGGGAGTAATGTACCCTAACGTAAATAAATCCTTGCGTGAATCCTTTATTACTTTTTCTGCATTGGATCTTCTCATTTCTGCAAGCACCGGTCCGATGCATATTTGTGCAGCCTTAAAAGTGACAACACTTTCTATGTTTTGTCCGTTAACAGCGTGTTCTCCAAAATTATGGGGACCATCAGGAAACGAAAATATTGTACTTTTACCTTCTGAAGATTATTGTAGTAACAAATGTCCGGGTAATCCAAAAACATGCACATTCGGAGGAGAAGGTGGAATTTCAATTGGTCGCGTTATTTTCGTATTAGAAGAATTTCTAAAATAATTCAATTGCAATTCAATAAACCCAGATTTGTCATTAGAACTACTGTAACAAAAGAAAGGAGCTGAGTTCCTGAGTAACAACAAGAGGTATTTATAACTCTTAATCTTCTCTTACTTTCCATACCTTATAAAGAAAGTAATA
>DYHC01000313.1 GCA_020724325.1 Melioribacter roseus | reverse complement strand
TCCCAACGAAGAATACTATTGATTGAAATATGACCACACATTTATTTGAATCACATAAAATGATGCTGTTAACAGTTGTTTTAATGCTGATTTCTTTTAACAGAATTACAAGCCAGGAAGCTTCGAGGGAAACCAATTTATTTTCTTATGAAAACCGGCTCAAATTTGGAAATCACCTTTACTTCGAAAAAGATTACCTGAGAGCTGCACAAGAGTATAAAGAGTATCTCAAATTTATTGATAACGACACTGTAAGATTCAGATTTGCCAATTGTTTTTTTATGATTGGTAGATATAAAGAAGCTGCTGATAATTTTAAAAGTATTTTCTATAAATCTTCTTTACAAGATGAATCACGACTCGCATTCTATAAATCACTTTTCTTTTGCAGTGATTACAATACATTCCGCCATTTAACTTTGAATGTGAATTACATGCCGGAAAAATTTCTAACCGAAATTAAACGTTTATACTACATTTCTTATCTTATGGATAATTCAGTTTTACCTGACTCCGTCGATTTTTACTCATCATTTCCTGATTCAAGTAAAAACGAAATCAGAAATTTCTACAATCGAAAAAAATTTCCCGAATATAAAAATCCAGCTACAGCAGCTCTATTATCAATCATTTTACCGGGATTAGGAAAAATTTATACAGGCAAAACAACAGATGGAATTACATCATTTCTGGTTGCGGGAATATTGACATATCTTGCAATTGACAATTTCAGGCACAAGCACAATTTCCGCGGGTGGCTTTTTACAGGATTAAGTGCTTTCTCCTATGCCGGTAATATTTATGGTTCTGCTGCGTCTGCTCATATTTATAATGCCGGTATTAAATTTAATTTTGATAATGATGTGAAAGTCTATTTTGAAAAACGAAATTATTTCTTACCTGAGAACAAATTTTAGAGATGAAAAGAAAATTACTACGCAAAATTATTTTATTCTCATTAATCTCTTTCTTTTCAGTTAGCGCACAATCTCAATTATCAGCTCAATTCGATTACGCTAATACATTATATAATACCGGTAATTTCTTTGATGCAATCACTGAGTATAAGCGGTTAATTTTTTTCGATTCGACAAAAATATTTTATTACCGTTCGACATTTCAGATTGGTAAATGTTATAAAGCCGGTGCAAAATTTGATGATGCGATAAAATATTTCTCAATTTCAGAACTAAATGCTTCAAATGATGATGAACGTTTTAATTCTATAATCGAAAATGTCCGTTGTAATTTATTAAGAAAAACAACTGCTAGAGCGCATCAACTGTTGAATGAAATGGAATCGAAATTTGCCGGACTTGAGAGCAAGAACGCAATTGATTACTGGCGCGGCTGGGCTTATATGTTTGAGAACGACTGGAAGAATGCTGCTCTATCTTTTGCCCAAATAAGTCCTAACCACCAGCTAAAATTACTTTGCGATAAAATAGAAATGGAGAAAGTTTCCGTTACTTTTGCAACTGTAATTTCTTATATTTTGCCCGGCGCCGGACAAATTTATACGGGTAATTTTCTATCCGGTTTTTTATCCCTTGGGTGGAATGTTTTAGCAGCGTATTTAACTATTAATGCATTCAATGCAGAACGTGTTTTAGATGGGATAACAATTTTAACTTTACTATGGCATAGGTTTTACAGGGGTAATATTCAGAATGCGCATGATTTTGCAGTAAGTAAAAATATTGAACTTGCCAACAGAACATTAATCTATTTACAGAACCAATTCAAGGGAACAAAACCGTGAAGTTGAAGGAAGAAGAATTAAGAAAAATTACTCTTGAGACTATTCAAGAATTAGGTGTTTATGCAACACCGGAAAAAGTTAAAGATGCTGTTAGAAAAAAAATTGAAGAGAGCGGCGGCGACCAGTATATTTTTAAGAAAGGAGATGTCTCCTCCGGACGTGTAATTCTAACCTCTTTTGGATTAAACAAACCCGGTATTGTAGCCGGTGTTACAAAAGCACTTAGCGATTCTAACTGCGATATTCAGGACCTCACTCAAAAACTTATGGGTGATTTTTTTACTATGATAATGGTAATTGATATATCTGCCTCGCAAAAAGATCTTAAACAGATCCAGGAAGATATGTCTAAAGTTTCTGATGAATTGAAAATAAAGATTTATTTACAGCATGAAGATGTTTTTAGGTATATGCACAGAATATAAACATGTTTCCCTTGCAATAAAATCAATAAGGAACAGGAAACTTAGAACGCAGAGAGCGGAACGGAGAGAGCAGAACGGAGAGTGAAGAACGTAGAGAGTAGAACGCAGAGTGAAGAACACAGAATAATGAACAAATAAACTTAGAATAGTAAAATGCCATACGAATTTGAAGAAATACTTGAAACAATACGAATGACCGAAATAGAACATTTTGATATTCGAACTGTAACACTTGGAATAAGTTTGAGAGATTGCAACGATAGAAATATTGAAGTAACCAAACAGAAGATATATGATAAAATACTTCGGTATGGAAAAAATCACGTTAAGAATGCTAAAGAAGTGGAATCGCGTTTCGGAATTTCAATTGCCAATAAAAGAGTTTCTCTTACACCAATCTCAATTCCTTTTGATTCCTGTTCGGCTGAAGAATTTTTAGAGATTGCAAAAACACTCGAAAAAGCTGCCGTTGAAATAGGTATCGATTATATAGCTGGTTATTCCGCTTTAGTTCAAAAAGGAATGACTAACGGGGAACGGGAATTAATTAAGTCTATTCCACTTGAATTATCGCAAGCAAAAAGAGTATGCTCAAGTGTTAATGTAGCTTCTACTAAAGCCGGTATTAACATGGACGCTATAAGAATGATGTCCGATGTTATTAAACAGACTGCCGAGTTAACAAAAGACCAGGATTCTATTGGATGCGCAAAGTTAGTTGTATTTGCTAATGCTGTTGAAGATAATCCGTTTGTTGCCGGAGCGTTCCATGGTATAACCGAACCAGAGGTAGTGCTAAATGTTGGTATTAGCGGTCCAGGCGTTGTTCTTGAAGCTATAAAGGAAGCAGGTAATGTAGATTTACAGCAATTGGCAGAAGTGATTAAGAAAACTATATTCAAAATTACACGCGCCGGCGAGTTAATAGGCAGAAAAGTTGCAGAAAAAAATGGTATCCCTTTCGGAATAGTAGATATTTCTCTTGCACCTACTCCGGCAGAAGGCGACAGCATTGCAGACATTTTGAAAATTATGGGCGTTGAAGATGTTGGTGCGCCGGGCACAACGGCTGCTTTAGCTATGTTAAATGACGCCGTTAAAAAAGCCGGCTTGATGGCTAGCTCGTCTGTCGGCGGTATGAGCGGTGCGTTTATTCCTGTAAGCGAAGATCAGGGAATGATAC
>DYHC01000312.1 GCA_020724325.1 Melioribacter roseus | reverse complement strand
ACCGGTAGGATTGTTAGGGCTGTTTATAATAATAGCTTTTGTGTAGGTGCCAACCCGCTGTTCAATATCTTTTAGTCTGGGATAGAAAGAACCGTCCTCTGGTAGAACAGGAACCGGTATTGCGCCGCACAGTCTTGCCATATCAGGATAACTAACCCAATAAGGAGCTGGAAAAATAATTTCTTCTTGAGGATTAAGAATAGATTGCATAGCAACCATAATAGCCTGTTTAGCACCGCCCGAGGCAATTACATTTTCGGGATTTACTTTTCTTCCGTAGAATTCTTCTGTATAACGGATAATCGATTTTTTCAATTCCGGAATTCCATCTGCCGGGGCATAACGAATTTCCCCGGTGTTTAATGAATTTACAGCCGCTAAAAGAGCATCCATTGGTGCTCTGCTTTTAGGTTCTCCACCTCCAAGATGAATTACAGGGTCTCCTTTTTCTCTTAAGATTGCCGCTTTTTCATTTAATGCTAAGGTGGGGGATGCCTTAATTGATCTTGCAATTTGACTTAGACTCATATTGGTTTCCTATTAGATAGACAAAAATAGAATATTAGTGTCCGAAACTTATTGGCATTAAAATTTATTAGCAAGAAGAATCTATTTCCAATAACCTTTTATTTCTTTTTCGAATCAAAAAACTTTCGAATCTTTGCACATATTTGTTTCTCTGTCATAATATCCGAGTTCTCAATTGCTGCTATTTTTTTTGAAAGGGGTTTCTTTTTTTCAATTTCCTGACTTAAAACAAGCTTTGTTTGAGCTGGTCCTGTAATGTATATATCCGAAGCATCTATTAAGTAACCGATGATTTCGTTTAGATAACTTTTCATCTGGTGAAGCCGTCTTTGTTCCTTCTTTTTTTCAGGATCGATAAAGAGATTTCCCATTCGTGTATATTTTTTATTTTCTCCATAAAATCTAACTTTACTTTCAATTTGGCTTTTCACCTTAATTAATTTTTCTTCATTCTCTGTTATGTTTAGTATAATTGCATTTTTACTATCGAGCCAGATTCCAAATTGATTTTTCACGGTACCTCCATAAAAATGTTTGTTATGTTGCAGTTAATAGAAATGATTAGTTTTTTTGCTATTAATAGATATTGCTTTAAATAATGTTTTTAAAGAGAAAAAGGAAGGACTGTAGATTCGGATTTAATCTACAGACCGATATGCTTATTGTTTAGTGAATTCTAATCGAACAGGTATATTACCAAAATTAGGTATATCAAGAATTGTTTCAATCGTTAATTTATTGCCGGAAATTCCGAAGGGCCAAACCTGAGTTTCGCCCGATGAACTCTTCAATGATATTTTTCCATTGGAAACACTCCATGTACCCGAATCTGTACTCGGTCCATCAGCATCGCTAAATGTTGCAGAAAAAGTTCTATCGCTTTTCAAAGTAATTGTTCCGCTTAATCCAACTTGCTGTGGATTTAGCTCCATATTACCCATGGATGTAAGAATTATTTTTGTTAAGACCCAAGTACCTACAAGATTATCCCCTTCAGATGATGACGGATTATCATTTTTACCGCAGCCCGTTAGAGTAAGCATTACAATCAGTAATAAACTTAAGATTTTATATGGCTTCATAATTATTCCTTTTATAATAATTGTAATAAATAAATGATTAAAAATCTACAAACAATAAAAATGCTATACAGGTTTACTTCCTTACATGCGAATCTAAATAAATTTATATTACAGTTTAGTAGGAAAAGAAAACTTAATCATAGTTGGTTTTACAAGGTTCATAAAATCATTAAAAGCCATTTGAATCAGTTCTGTATGAGTGCCGGCATTAAAAGCAATTTGGTCTTCGTCTTTTAAGTTTTCTGCAACATAAACATCAATATTATATAAATTTCCAAACGGAGGCATCGCACCAACGTCACATTCAGGAAATTTATCTTTAAATTCCATTTCATTTGCTAAACGAACGTTCTCGTTTCCAATTGCTTTTTTGAATTGATCGAAATCTACTTTATAAGAAGCCGGCAGAACACACATAGCCATTTTACCATTAATCTTTACAAGAACAGTTTTTGCCATTTCTTTCCCTTTAATATGAGCAGAAGCTGCAATCTCTTGCGAAGTATAAGCAACCGAGTGCTTGATAGTTACATACTTTACATTATTCTGATCCAGATATTCTTTTAATTTCTTTGACGGCATTTTAACCTCCTTTTTAATTGATAAGTTAACTATACCGGAAAATAGAATTTCATTAAACGACTGTTTTCAATCTTTGAATTGGGAAAGAATTTATAAAACATATTTAAGAACCGATAAAATCTAACAACTATAAATCATGAAATCAATCGTATTGTTATTCACTTAACTATTATTAAAGAACTTTCTGAAAAATTATAAACTTTACAAAAAAAATAGCAGACAAAACGGCATTCTGCAACGAGCGAAGCGATGCCCCAGAATGCTGTTTTATCGGCATATCCAGGGATTTCAAAGCAAAGTTTTCAGAACGATCATTAAAGTAAAATTTTCCAAAATGAAAACCATCTTTTTAGTTCTAATGATTTTCTATATCTTAGTTTTAATAATAATTGCAATGAATGAAATATTACATCGGAATAGACGGCGGTGGAACCAAAACAAGGTGTATTCTTACCGACGAAAATCTAAATATATTAAAGTCTGCTGATGGTTTTGGATCAAATCCGTTATATGCAGGTTATGATGCAGCGGCACTAAGAATAATTTCCCTTATCAAAAAAGTCAGCGGTAGTAAAAAAATCTCTTTATGCGTAATTGGCGCTGCTGGTGTTGGCAGAAAAGCAAATTCCGATCTACTATTGAAAACAATAAAGTTCCATGCTAAAAAAAGAAGTTTACGCCTACCACAAATTAAGTTATTGACCGATATCGAAATTACATTTGAAGGTACTTTCTCTGGTGCTCCGGGCGCTGTTTTAATTGCTGGAACCGGTTCAATTCTTTATGCTCGCGATACAAATAATAAATTTTTTAGAGTTGGAGGATTTGGAAGGATAATTGGAGATGAAGGAAGCGGATACTCTATAGGAAGAAAAGCATTATCATCTATTTCCAAATCGATGGATGGCAGAAAACGACCTTCTGCTCTATTAAAAGTTTTTAGATCCAAATACAAACTAACTGAAGCCAATCATCTCATATCTTTAATTCATTCAACAAAATTTAATATTGCCGGAGTTGCAGAATTAGTAATTACCCTTGCCGAAAAGGGTGATAGAGAATGCATCGGCTTTATTAATGAAGAAGCGGAAGAATTGATGCTTCACATTAACGCTATTACGCGTATAATGAAGTCCCGAAAAATATTTTTAAGTCTACAAGGCAGTTTATTAACTAAA
>DYHC01000311.1 GCA_020724325.1 Melioribacter roseus | reverse complement strand
CATAAAGCTTCGCACGACCTTCAAGGTTATCAGACCTTTCAGCATGTAAAGTTCAAGATTAAGAGCAAGAACATGATCAAGATACCAAATAGACTTTATTACTCAGGCAAGAACACTTCTAATTATTTCAGCAGCTTCTTTTACATCATTGATAGAAACATCCATGTGAGTAACTGCTCTAACCTCACCGACTTTACCTGTACCAAGTGACAAACCATTTGTCTTGCACCTGGAATGAAATTCCTCAATTGAAATTCCAATAGGAGAGAACATTACGATATTAGTTTCTACAAGTTCGAGGTCGATATTTATATTTTTAGAATCTGCCAGACTACTGGCAAGCAATTTAGCTTTTTGATGATCTTCTTTTAAGCGTTCTACATTATTCATTAGTGCATAAAAGCCAGCCGCTGCAATTACACCAACCTGACGCATACCTCCGCCCCATGCTTTGCGCACTGAATAAGCTTCTTTAATAAACTCATTTGATCCGGCTATAATTGAACCGATTGGGGCGCCTAATCCCTTCGACAAGCAGCAAGAAACCGTATCGAAGTGCGAAGCATATTCAGAAGGTTTTATTCCTGTTTCAACATAAGCATTCCAGATACGTGCACCATCAAGATGAATATATAAATTATTACTTTTAGCCAGCAGCGAAAGTGATTTTATATTTTCAATAGTATTTATCGTTCCGCCGGCTCTATTATGCGTGTTCTCAATTTCAATAACACGTGTGCGCGCCATATAATATGCACTTGCCGGTCTTATCAATGGCTCTACCTGATCCGTTGTAAAAATTCCTTTCTTGTTTCCATCTACAAGACTTAACTGCAGTCCGCTTAAACGTGCCGGCGAACCAGATTCATATTGGAAAATGTGCGCATGTCTTTCGCATATTACTTCATCTCCAGGTTTAGTAAGAACATTTAAGCAAATTTGATTTCCCATAACGCCGGTTGGGACAAAGAGTGATGCCTCTTTACCAAGAAGATGAGCAGCAAATTCTTCAAGCCGATTTACTGTTGGGTCTTCTTTATATACATCATCGCCCACTTCGGCATCGAACATTGCTTTACGCATGCCCGGCGAGGGTTTTGTTACTGTGTCACTTCTTAAATCAATTAATTGCATTTTAAAAACTCACCTTGTTTATGGCTTTTCTAATCGTAAATAATATAATAACTAATACAGAAATCAACGAAGATAAAAGTGGAATTATTAACGGATAACGCGAATAAAATGTAAGCGTATTACTGATGCCGGCATCTCCAATTAAAACATTTCTTTCAAATAATTTTGTCTGCAATACAGTTCTACCGAGCGGATCGATTATTGCGCTGATTCCCCCATTGGCAGCACGAACTAAAAATCTTCTGTTTTCAACTGCGCGCAATACAGAGATTTCTTTATGCTGAAATGGTCCGCTTGTGTAACCATACCAACTATCGTTCGTTACCACTGCAATTATATTGGCACCGTTCTGAACAAATCCTGCAACGAATTCCGGATAAATTGATTCAATACAGATAACACTGCCAACCTTTAACTGAACACCCTCTACTAAATCGAAAACTGTCTGTTTCTGACCAACATTCCAGCTGGAAATTCCAACCTGCCATTTGATTAAATTACCCAAAAAAGGTAAGTGCTCAACGAACGGTACTTTTTCTCCAAAAGGAACAAGCTTTATTTTTGCATACTTTTGAACCTGAGAAGATTGCGGTGAAAATAATAGTATTGAGTTGTACGAAACAAAATACATATTAATATTCTTAGAATATTTTGCATCAGGAGGTGCATCATTTTTATCGAAGAAGAAGTTGGCGTCGGGCATTCCGGTTAGGATAAACACATCATTTGAATCGGCAAAACTATGTATTTTGTTTACCTGAGGGAAATAATTTCCGACCAATAGATAAACAGGGAGTGCAGATTCAGGCCAGATTATTATTTTAGCATTTTTCTTAACTGCTTTACGGGAAAGTTCAAGATACAATTCGAGCTGTTCATCAAGATTGCCGGCTTGCCATTTATCCCACGGATTTAAGTCAGGTTGAATCAATCCGATCCTAACATTCTCTTCCGGCATTTTAAATGTTTTTACTCTAACGGCTCCGTAAAGAACAGGAACAATAAAAATTATTACTGCCGGTAGAATAAATTTCAAACGGAATATTCTGTTCTCTAAAAAATCTTCAAGAGTAAAAAACAAATAGAGATTGATGAATAAGACCAATAATGAAATTCCATAAGCTCCAATGATATCGGCAATCTGAATAAATAAATTAAATTTTGGGAGACTATTAGCAAGTGTTAACCATGGAAATCTTAAATCTGTTAGACTATATGCATACTCAAAAGAAACCCAAAAGAATGGCAGCAACATCAATGCAGTTTTTTTACTAAAAATTTTTTTCGAGAAATAATAAATTGTTGAAGGAATTAAATAGACTGCCGGATTAACAAACATCAATAATACACCAGAAATCATAAGAAAAGGATCGGCTTCTTTGGTCCAGCTTCCCACCCAGTATAATGTAATAACTGTAAATACAAAAGCTGTTAAATAAGTAATCCGGTTTATTTCTGCTAATGTTTCCCTTTTACTAATTGCAAAAAAATATGGAATTAATGCAACAAATATTAAGTAAGGAAAAGGTAAAGGAGGAAATGATAAGCCGAAAAACAATCCGCTTATTAATGCGAGCAGCCTCTCTTTTCTTAAACGGTGTTTTTCATCCGGAGTTTTAACGGTTTTTAATTTTCTGAAAAAAGATTTCATTTGTTAGTTTTTTTTCTTTTCCAAAATTTATATAAAAAGTAAACAACAATTACTGAAGTAATAATTAGAATAATATTTGAGTAAGTATTCAGGTACTGATCTATTAAGGAAACGTTCTTACCAAGGAAGATACCGAGCCAGATCAACAATGCATTCCAAACAAATGAACTTAAAGCGGCGAAGAAAAAAGTAGGCAACGGTTTTAATTTATGTACACCAGAAAAAAAACTGATAACAGCTCTGGTACCGGGAATAAACCTGTTAATTAGAATTAATTTGTAACCGTACTTATTAAACCATAGATCGGCTTTTGCCAGCGATTCCTGTTTAATAAATTTTAGCTTTCCTGTCCTAATCAATTTCTCACCAAGGAATTCTCCGATAAAATACATTACAATAAAACCTGTAGCGCTTCCAATACTTGTAATTAATAGTATAGGAATAAATCCCGCCGGCGTATTTGCAATTAGTGTAGAGCCAACTACAATAACTATATCGCTTGGTGAAGGGGGAAAGATATTTTCTATAAATGAAAAAAAGAATAATGTGAGATACACATAAGTCGGGTCGAGCGTGCCTATAAAGTGAACAATATC
>DYHC01000310.1:1243-3385 GCA_020724325.1 Melioribacter roseus | reverse complement strand
TCAAGGTTACCGCCATAAATCTGGATTCCAACCGGTCTTTCCTCTTCAGTAATCTCTATTTTTTTTTCGGTTTTTTTATTTGAACGGATTAATCCATCAGAATTTACAAACTCTGTATAGACAACATCAGCACCAAGCTCTTTGCAAACCTTTCTGAAT
Organism: Melioribacter roseus; assembly: GCA_020724325.1. Taxonomy (GTDB): domain Bacteria; phylum Bacteroidota; class Ignavibacteria; order Ignavibacteriales; family Melioribacteraceae; genus DSXH01. Next base: position 3,226 of record DYHC01000310.1, on the reverse strand, counting down.
GCAATGTCTGTTACATCTTCCATTGGAGCCAATAAGAGTGCATTCTCTATTTCTAACTTTCCCACTTTAAACATTTTTTGCCTCAACCAACCTTTCAGAATTCAATAAGAAATAAGAGAGAAGAAACGTAATAAACATAGATGCAGCGCCGGTTAAAAAAGGAAATTGATAACCAAAAAAATCGTAAGCAAATCCGCCCCACAATGGACCAAGTACTCTTGCAAATGCGGAGAAGGATTGATTAATTCCTAATATTGCCCCTTGCTCAAGTTCTGGTGAATATCTTGAGATCATACTTAAAATAGTTGGCTGCAAAATTCCTGTACCGATTGATAAAATAGAAATGACAATAGACACACCAAAAAAATTTCCTCCATAAGGCAGTAACCCAAGACCAATCATCATAAAAAATGAACCGGCTAATATTAAATTTCTGTAACTAAATCTGTTAGATATAAACCTCATTAATCCGCCTTGTATTAACGCACCTATAATTCCTGAAATTCCAAAGAGCAATCCTGTTTGCTGATCCGTAAATTGATAAACTTTGTAACCCAATATCGCAAACGTGCCGTAGATGTTCGCTATCGAAAAAATTATTATGAAAAAAAGAATAATTAAAAACCCCAAGCTTGGATGAGCAATTATTTTTTTTGTATAGCTAAAATCGAATAACTCGAATGTTAATTTAGAATCATTCCTATTATTAATATTAGATTCAGGAAGCTTAAAATAGGCAAAGATAAATGCAAGCATCGAAAAAGCTGCACTTCCATAACCTGCAACGTGATATCCGTATTTAGATAAAAACGCTCCTATCAATGGACCGAATACAAATCCGAGTCCGAACGCAGCACCAATAATTCCCATCCCTTTACTACGCTCTTCTTTTGTAGTAATATCCGTAATATATGCCTGGGCAACACTTATATTGCTTCCTCCTAAACCGGCTAACAAACGTGATAAAAATAGAATAAGAAATGAATTGGAAAAACTGAACATTAAATACGAGATAACTGTTAGTAATTGTGTTACCAAAATAACCGGTCTTCTACCTATCCGATCGGATAATCTGCCAAGTAAAGGATTGAAGAAGAATTGCATCATCGAATAGATTGCAACTATTACTCCTATCCCAAAATCGGCAATATTCAAATCCTTACTTGCAAAAGTCGGCAAAATTGGAATTAAAATCCCAAATCCCATCAAGTCAATAACAACTGTAATAAATATTATACTAAGGGAAGCTTTATTCTTCATTTAGATTTCTTTCGTGTGCGCAAAGATATAAAAAACAGATTCATTTTTTGAAAAGAATTTCCATCGTATCGTTATAACTTTCTATCAACTTTGCTCTATCTTCTTTTTGGATATACGGCGGTAATGAAACAAATTTATTAGTATCCGCTGGAACTATAATGAATTCATTTTTATTCCCTGAATTACCTTTAAATACCCATGTAGGCAGAGCAGTAACATCACTAATCCAAACTGAGTCAATTCCAATATTTTTCTTAATCTCTAAATTAAGAATTACACCGGCATCAGAGTATCGCCAACGTTGATTCGAAATAAAATTTCCCAACGAATATGCAACAAATCCTTTATTGAGTTTTCCATTTGCTTTATTTACAAATCTTGCGGGTTGAAGTACATGCGGATGACTTCCAATAATAATATCCGCTCCATATTTAAACGTCTTACTAACAATCTCCTCCTGATATTTAGAAGGTATTCTGGAGTATTCATCGCCAAAATGAAAATAGACTAGAATTAAATCCAGATTTTTCTTTGAGAATTCTGATAGATCTTGTTTAATGAGATTAGTATCAATAACATTAACCAAATAATTCTTATTCTTAGGCAGCAGATTTCCATTCAATCCGTAAGTATAACTTAAAACTCCTAATTGCAATCCGTTTTTCTCAATTATCAATAATGAATCTCTGCTCTTTTCCGATAAGTAAGTGCCGGAGTTAACCA
>DYHC01000310.1:0-1233 GCA_020724325.1 Melioribacter roseus | reverse complement strand
TTTTGAATCTGCTGGATAGTTCTAACAACACCATCAACACCTCTATCTAAACTGTGGTTATTTGATGTAAACAAAATATCAAAACCGGCGTCTTTTAAAGCATCTAATAATTCATCGGGCGAATTAAACAACGGGTAACCCGTAAATTTTTTAGTTCTACCGGCTGTAACCGTTTCAAGATTTCCAAATGTTAAGTGAGAATTTGAAAGATATTTTTTGACTTCACGAAAACTGGGTTTGAAGTTGAAGCTATCAATACCAATTTTTGCATACTCGATTTGCGGAGCGTGACACATGATGTCACCTACAAAACTCATCGTAACAGTGATAACAGAGTCTTCTCCATTTTGATTAAAAACAGAAGAAGATTCTTTATGAGAACCTTGAATTAAGAAAAATAATAAGGCAGAAAAGAGAAACCTGATAATTGATTTCATAGAATATAAAAAAAGCTGGATTATTCAATAACCCAGCTCTAAAGTCTTTTGGAAACTAAATTAATTGGAAGGTGGTTTCTCCCCTTTTCTCTGGGCTTTAACTTCTTGAATTTCGTTTCTCATATCCTGAGCAAGTCTTTTTAATTCGCTAAGCCCTTTTCTTAAGCGGGTTCCGGCAGCTGATTGACCTTTTTCGTAAAACTTAATTACATCAACTTCGAGAATCTTTAAGAATTCAATTAGGTTATTGTATTTCTGCATTGTTTCCTCCTTTAAGGTTGTTAGAATGAAATTAATTAATAATTGTATTCTCAAGTACTATTTCTGCAATATCCTTAACAAAAACTTGTTCGGATTTATCCAAGGACTTCAATCCATCAGATATCATCGTCATACAGAACGGGCATGAAGAAGCAATAAAATCGGCATTAGTCTTTAATGCTTCTTCAGTTCTATTGATATTAATTCTAGTTCCTTCAGTTTCTTCTAAGAACATTCTACCGCCGCCGGCACCGCAGCAAAATGTCTTTTCTTTATTTCGTTCCATTTCAAAAATTTCAGCTCCGTTCAGTGTTTTCAATAGAATTCGCGGCTCCTCATAAATATTGTTATACCTGCTCAGATAACAAGAATCGTGGTAGGTTATTTTTGATTTTATTTCATCAGATTTCATCTTAATCTTACCTTCGCTAACTAAATTCGAAATCAATTCAGAATGATGCAATACTTCAAAATTTCCACCAAATTGTGGAAATTCATTTTTAGCGAATTAAAGCAATGCGGACATCCAGTAACT
>DYHC01000309.1 GCA_020724325.1 Melioribacter roseus | reverse complement strand
TTTTAACACTCCCTGACCCGCTATTATTAGAGGGGGAATCGTCACGCTCTAAGTCGTTGAAATTGATATAGATGTAATCTGTGGCGGGGTTGGGGGAAATTTTGATGTCATTGGCTTTATCACGTGTTGGTTCCCAAACGCTTGTAGGCAAGCCGAATTGTCTGTAATAAATGAAATTGCCTTTGGACATAAAGACTTTATTTTCATAGGCAACGGCGTCATATAAAGCACCACCGACATGCCCAAATGATTCATGCACCCAATTAGCGCCACCATCGGTTGTAAAAATTACATTGTCTGAACCGATTAGAAAGATTAAATTACTATACACATGGAAGTTAAAAATAGGTGAATCTATTTTGAATTCGTATATCTTTTCAGGACTGTCATTATATTTATAAACAGTATGCGTTCGGGTTATGCCAATACCGGTTGTAGTAATAAGTAAATAAAGATCATCTTCGTAAATTGATATTTTAGACAAGTTATCAAATGTCAATAAGTTATCAAATGTTTTTCCTTCGTCAGTTGATTTCATCAAAAATGTTTTATTTTGCTCATTCATCAGAATGCAATATATAGTGCTGTCATGAATTATTAAGTCTCGAACATATCCAGGTAACTCAACTTCTTCAAATTTATCTTCAAAAGCATCTTTTAAATAAATCCTTTTATCTCTACTATATATTAGTAACTTATTATTAACGTTCTCTATTTTTCTAAATTTTGACAAAACATAATCATCATTCCTGAATACAGTGTCTATATTATTATTTGATAATTTTAAAACATAATTTAAATAATAATTTCTACCGTTCTCGTATTTCACTAAACTTGTGAGTATATAATAATTATCGTTAAATTGAATTGCATCATTCATTGTAAAAATTTTATTGAAATATGACTCAATTTCAAGATTATTTATATCTATTTGATAATGGGTATAGTTAATCGAAAATGCATATACTTTATCGCCCTTAAGGCTTAATCTTTCAAAAAATGTATTTTCACTTTCCAAAGTCGAAAATGCATATACTTTGTTGTCTTTAAGACTCAAAATTGGTAATGATTTATTTTCACTTTCCAAGGTCAAAAAGAAATTGAACATTGAGAAATTAGGTGTGAAATTATAAGAGTTATCCAAATAGACTATAGCACCTCGCTCTGCGGTAATTATTGCAATATTTCCAAATCCTTTCAGACTTTTTTGAGGTGGATATGGGTAACTACCCATATTCCAACTATTTAGTAAATTATCTGAGTATGCGTGATTGTAAGGCGGTAAATTGTTTATTGAGCCAATTCCGATAATCAGAGTATCATCTATCCATGCGGCACTCTTCATGAAAAATAAATTATTTATAGTAGTAAAGCGTGAAATTGTCGCAAAATTGTCTTCCGTAAATATGGCATACTCTCGGTTCGGGAAAATAATTATTTTATTTCCGCGAGATATGATTTCGCTTATATTCTCATTAGTATTGATTGTTAGCTTTGTAAATTTTGCATCGGAATATTGTAATAAAAGACCCTGTTGCCCGATAGCATAAAGATAATCAGGCGTTGAGTGTAATTTATTGATTCCGGAATATTCATTGCTAATTAGTTTAAACTGTGAAGTATTAGGTATATATTCGTAAATTGCATTTCCGGATGATACGAAAAATGAATTATTAAAATAAGCTACCGATTTGAAATTATCAATTATTCCTACATTAACATCAGACCAGCTAAGTCCACTATCTTTACTAATGACTAATGATGATTTGTCGCCAACTGCCAGCAAAGTGGAATTACCGTCATAGATAATGTCGTTAAGATTGGCTAAAGCGAAATTCCCTCTAAGAATAGAAAAATTCCCAAGTAAATCTGTAACTTTAATCGTTCCGTATTCTCCAACTGCAAATATTTTGTCGTTCCCGATTACCGCAGAGGAATTAAGGTCAACAGCACTGAGCTTCTTATTTATTGGTATCCATTTATCCAAGGAAGCCTTAGCGATAACAGAGTTGACTAACATCAAGGCGGCAAAAATAAAAACTATTCTTAACATTTTACTGTCTCCATATTATTGATAAATAACAAATCGGTAGCTCCTAATTATTTCATATTTTTTAGAACTTTAATCATTAAACGAGCATTTCTACCATTTAAAAATAAATAATAGATGCCATCATCTTTTAAATTCAGAAATAATTGATTTTCTTTAATATTTCCTGATTCTAAGAGCATAAAATTTTTATCATAAAAACGAAAAGAGCGATAATCTTTGAGTTTAAAATCAAAAAAATTTATATTATGAACTTCAAAGCAATTGCTTTGTGTCGTAATACCAAAATGTCTTGAATCATTATCATTATACATAAGGGTCCAGTTAACTCCATTATCATACGAAATTTTATGATATTCCGGATAAATAATAGAAATTTGCGGATATACCCTTACCCAGCTTTTGCCATTGTCTAAACTGTACTTTTGATAACCCGGATAATTAATCTCAATTCTCTCATAGCTGAAAAGAGACAATGAACTGAAAATAATTACAATAAAAATTAATAATTTCATTTTATCATCTCCCTATTATCTATGGTAAATAGAGCCACAAACCGGCACACAATTAAAAGTTGGTAATTGTGTGTCAGCACATTCAGGGTCCATTGGAGGCTGATAATCGGTAAGTGTTATATCTAATCCCTGTTCAGTCCTGCAAACGCGATACTTTTCTAAGCAACAATGAATAGACGGACATGGAGCTAAAAATTCAGGTGCTCCCCATGTATAAGGGTCAGAAGGACTTGATAACAACACTTCCTCAAAATCATTTGGACCTCCGCCTCCAATTCCCGTTACAAAATCCCTAAACCAACAAGCACCTTTTAATACTCGCCACATCAACTCACAATCGGGTACATTATAAGGTGGAAAATTTGCAGGGTTGGCAATAATTAATCCTTCTGAAATTGCGCGTAAAAACAAAGCCATATTACCGGCATAACCACTTCTAATGCACTCATTTATATCGCTCGGCGAATCCGTTGATTCCACACCCTCAATATAGTAATCATACCATTGATTACATGCTATTCTATAACGGTACCTAATTACAAAAGTCGTAGTACACCCTGGAAGAGTTACTCTTATAGTTGAAGCAGGCAATGAAATATCTGGAACCCAAACATCGTTTTCGCAGTCGGGTAAACACGGAGTGAAATCGGCCCATGCATTCATCTCAATAGCATAAACACTAATGAAGAGGGATAACAAAATTAAGAACTTTTTCATTTTTTTCTCCTGAAAATTTTTTATAAAAACTGTTATTTAAAAAAACATTAAGAACCAAAAAACACAAAACAAAAGCACAAAACACAAAAGCACAAAACACAAAAGCACAAAAC
>DYHC01000308.1 GCA_020724325.1 Melioribacter roseus | reverse complement strand
CGAAGGGACTCCTACGGAGGACCCCCGTACGCGCTACAAAAAAATGAATAGTAATTGGAAACGTAACAAGTTGTAATTACTTGGCGCATTTGTAAAGTGGTCTAGGACGCCGCTCCCGACAAGTCGGGACGGAGATCACGGGCTCTCCCGAAGGGACTCCTACGGAGGACTCCCGTACGCGCTACAAGTTTAGGAATATTTAGTGATGTCAAAATGTACGCGTACATTTTAATAAGCTTAAAAGATAAGACTCACTATTACGGTTCGACAGCCAATTTGGCTAACAGATTAAATGAGCACAATAGCGGCAAAGTAAAATACACTAAAGGACATCGTCCATACGAATTGCATTACTTTGAAGAATTTAAAACGAGAAAAGAAGCCAGTGCAAGGGAAAGATTTTTTAAGACTATTGATGGTTATAACTGGCTAAAGTCTAATGGAATAATTTAGAAATAAGATTTGAGATCACGGGTTCTCCCGAAGGGACTCCTACGGAGGACCCCGTACGCGCTACAAATAATTTGGTATAATTTTTAAGGAAAATATTTATTCTGGTTTTGTTAATAATATGCCGAGATTTGATAAACATATTTTTATTTGTCAAAACAAAAGGGAAGAGAGCCATCCACGGGGCTCATGTCTTGCTAAAGGTTCCAACGAGGTTACAGAACAGTTTAGGAAGAGACTAAAAGAATTAGGATTGAATTCTAAAATTAGAGCCAATTCTTCAGGTTGTCTTGATGCCTGTGAGTTTGGAACTACTATTGTTGTTTATCCCGGACAAATCTGGTATGGCGGTGTAACTAAAGAAGATGTAGAGGAAATAATTCAAAGTCATGTTATAAATAATATTCCAGTTGATAGACTTATCATAAAAGATAAAAGATTTTTGAAGAATGGCTGATAAAGAAAAAATAAGAGCTAAGAAAATATTTGATCTCCTATGGAATGAATTCCCTGATTCACAACCTGCTCTTGAATATTCAAATCCATTTCAATTGCTTGTTGCAACAATTCTTTCTGCTCAATGTACCGATGCAAGGGTAAATATTGTTACAAAAAAACTTTTTAAGAAATACAAGAGACCCGAGGATTTTATAAACGTACCAGACAAGGAGCTACAAGAAGCAATTTTCTCTACAGGTTTTTACAGACAAAAAGCTAAGAGTATTAAGAATTGCTGTAAAGCTCTAAAAGAAAAACATGAAGGTAAAGTACCAAGAGATTTTGACGCGCTTACATCACTTCCGGGTGTAGGCAGAAAAACAGCATCGGTTATTGCCGGGAATGCATTCGGTATACCGTCCATTGCGGTCGACACTCATGTTAAACGCCTTTCTAACTTATTAGGATTTATAAAATCTCAGGATCCTATAAAAATTGAATTCCGCTTAAAAGAATTACTGCCGGAAAATTACTGGATAGTTTCCGGTCACTTGCTTATGAATCATGGTAGAAAAACATGTGTAGCAAGAAAACCAAAATGTTCAGAATGTACAATTAATAAATATTGTCCTTCAAAAAAGGCACTTTAATTAATGGGGAAAAATGAGTAACGACTTAATGAGAAATAGAGATTATTGTCATTCTATATTAACTGAATACACAAAATCCGAAAGCTTATTAAAACATGCCTATGCAGTCGAAACATGTGTTAAAGCTTATGCTGAAAAGTATAATCAGGACGTTAATTACTGGAGTTGTGTTGCACTACTTCATGATTTTGACTATGAGATGTTTCCAACCGCAGAAGGTCATCCTTATAAAGGTTCGGAAATATTAAAAGAAAGAGGATTCGATGAAAATTTCAGAAATACAATAATGTCTCATGCGGACTATACTAATATTCCCAGAGAGTCACTGCTGGCAAAAGTATTATTTGCATGTGATGAACTTGCCGGCTTTATTACGGCTGTAGCTTATGTTAGACCAAGCCGAACTATCGATGAGGTTGAAGTAAAATCAGTAATCAAGAAAATGAAGGATAAAGCATTTGCAAGAGCTGTTAACAGGGAAGATATAATTAAGGGTGCAGCAGAACTTGGAATCCCTCTTGAAGAGCTAATACAATTTTGTATCGATTCAATGAAAAAAAATAAAATATTATTAGGACTTTGAGAACAAACAAGAGATGGAGTAAATATTAGAGAACTCAAAAAAAATCAGAAATTTTTTTCGAAGGAGCCAGACAAGTAGGGAAATTTAGAAATGTTATTCTGAAGGATCCCGACAAGTAGGGAGACTGAAAAGTGTCATTCCGAATTCCTCAAAGCGGAATGAGAAGAGTTTTTCAAAGCTTTATAACCTTGAAGGTCTTCAGGAATTAATAAACAACGCTTGACCTTCAAGGTTTGGGTTCGATTCCCCCGTTTGCGGGACTTGTCCCGTTCGCGGGAGCTGTATAATTTAACTTAGTGTCTTTGCGGCAAAAAATAACTGCTTGCACAACCTTTGTTTCTAAATTGAAGTTCGCCCGCAAATAAATTAATTTTTGTCTGTCGCTATTCTTTATTAAATGAATCAGGAGTTTAAATGAAAAACTTTGTAATTAAACCGGCAGTTAGAACAGAAAATGTTACGTATGCTGTTAGAGATATTGTTGTACTTGCGAATGAAATAGCTAAAACCGGGAAGGAAATGTTGTACTTAAATATTGGCGATCCAAATCTTTTCGACTGGGAACCGCCGAAGCATCTAATTGAAGAAACTTATAAAGCAATGTTGAAAAATATGAATGGCTATGCACCTTCCTCCGGAATTAAGGAAGCTATTCAGGCAATAGAAATTGAAGCAGATAATAAAGGAATTAAAAATGTTCAGGATATTTTTGTTACTACAGGAGCAAGCGAAGCAATTGATATTTGTTTAACGGCTTTGATAAACGAGGGCGAAAATGTTTTAACACCAACGCCAGGTTACCCGCTCTACACTGCGATCCAGAGTAAATTAATGTTGTACGAAAATCCTTATTACCTTGATGAAAATAACGGCTGGCAGCCGAATATAGAGGATATTAAAAGTAAAATTAATGATAAGACGCGCGCAATTATTCTAATTAATCCGAACAATCCAACCGGTTCTAACTTCTCTCCCGATACATTAAAACAAATAATTGATCTTGCTATAGATAATAACCTTGTAATTTTTGCGGACGAGATTTATGATAAACTGTTGATGGACGGAAAGAAACACACATCTATTGCATCCTTAAATTCCGAGGCACCAATGGTAACATTTGGCGGACTATCAAAAAATTATATGGTACCTGGCTTTAGAATTGGATGGGGAATAGTAAGTGGTAATAGAGCTGTATTGCAAGATTACATTGAAGCAATTAATAAACTGTTGCGTGCACGCTTATCCGCCAACCATCCAGAACAATATGGTATTGCACCTTC
>DYHC01000307.1 GCA_020724325.1 Melioribacter roseus | reverse complement strand
GGAATATGCAGGGGTGTGATAGGTCCGTTTAGCGTGAGCTTTCTTTTTTTTCAATCCATTTGCCAGGACATACGTGCATTTTATATTGCTCGAGTGGCATTATAAAATTTGCGTAGCATACTCTGTTACATCTTCTCTTCCAAGTCGATAAAAGGGGGACACGCCCCAAAAATTAAAAGCGACAGGATATGTACCTGAAGTTCGTGGATTGAAACTTAGACAAAAAAAATTAATAGAACTCGACAATACCCATATAGACAAAATAATTAATAAACAAACACAAACTCATTTTACCAAACCGCTTGCACTATTTAAATTTTTAGTTGATGAATTTGGAAGAGAGGTAGTAGCAGCTTCAGGACAAAAAATTACCGAAGAAATAATTAGTGAATTGGTAAATAATGTGAAAGATAAAACGGGTAGTAATGATTTTTGTTTGAGTGGTGGTTTATTTTTAAATGTTAAGGTGAACCAAAGACTTTTTAAAGAAGGGAAAAATATCTTTCCATTCCCAGCGGCTGGAGATAGTGGATTATGTGTTGGCGCTGCGCTAGAGGCATATTATCAAATAACTGGTAAAAGAATTAACAAAAAAATAGAAAGTGTTTATTTGGGGCCTGAATATAATGAAGAGGAGATAGAGAAGGTGTTAACAAATAGAAACATCACATTTGAAAAATATGATGATGCTATCTTTGATATAGTTGCCAAATTATTAGCACACGGAAAAATAATTGGTTGGTTCCAAGGAAAAATGGAATTTGGACCTAGAGCATTAGGTTCAAGATCTATTTTAGCTGATCCACGAGATGGAAAAATGAAAGACATTGTAAACGAAAAAATTAAACATAGAGAGCCGTTTAGACCATTTACACCAAGCTTGTTATATGAATCTAGAAAAGAATATTTTGGAACTAATATTGAATCACCTTTTATGATATTGGCTTTTGATGTTCCAGAAGAAATACAAAAAGAAATACCTGCAGTAGTTCATGTAGATGGAACAACCAGACCGCAAACTGTTAGAAAAGAGGTAAATGAAAAATATTGGAATTTGATAAAAGCGTTTGAAGATATAACTTCGATACCTGTGGTTTTAAATACTTCTTTTAATGTTAGAGGAGAGCCAATTGTGTGTACTCCAAGCGATGCATTAAATTGCTTTTTTAATACAGATCTTGATTATTTAGTCATGGGTAATTTTTTAATTAAAAAATGAGAGAGAATATATTATGAATGCGAAAAAGTAGAAAAAATTAAGAACATGCTAAAACATGAAACAGAGCATACGAAAAGATCTCAGGGAAAATGCAGAGGCTTACAGTTTCAATTAGTCTCTGAAGAAATCCCAAAAATCGGGAGAATTTTAGACGTTGGATGTGGGGGGGGTCACAGAATCATATCTTTGAATAGAGTGGTGTATGGAATAGATATGGATGTTAAGACTTTAACAAAGATAAAAAACACAATTCCTTTTGGCATTTTAGTTGGCGGAACTGCTTTAAACCTTCCGTTCAAAGATGACTGTTTTGATACAGTGATCTTAGAGGAAACCATCGAGCATTTGCATAGAGAAGATCAAAAAAAATGTGTTGAGGAAATTCATAGAGTACTCAAAAGAGGTGGAAAATTCGTATGCTCAACACCCAACAGACCAATATATCGTTTATTAAGGTGGATCGAAAAGTACAAAAATTTGGATTTTGAGGATGGTTTCTTTAAGTATCCTCTAAGAAGAAGCCATTTTGCGGAATTACGTGTTAATGAGCTAAAAAACTTATTAGATATTTTTAGGAATGTAAAAATAAAGGGGATTAACCCTTATTTAAATACAGAAAACCCCTATCTTGGAATTGGGCTTTTGGCTGTAGGGTATAAATAAAACATGACCATAGAAACAAGTATCTTAATCCTAACCAAAAACGAAGAAAAGAACATAGGTAAATGTATAGAATCTATATTATCATCCAACTACCCGGGAAATAAATACGAAATTATTTTAGTGGATAGTAATTCTGAAGATAGAACAATTGAAATCGCAAAAAATTATGGAATCAAAATTTACAAACTGAGTAGAGGATCTATCGGGACTGCTCTAAATATAGTATTGGAAAAATCAAATGGTATTTATTGTTTCAAAGTTGATGGTGATTCCATAGTTCCACCCGATTTTATTAAAGATGCGATAGAAATACTGAAAAAAGAAAGAAATACTGCCGCAGTAACCGGTAAAAGAATAGAGAATAATAAAAATAATTTAGTTGGACAAATGTATGCAATGCGATTTGCAAAAGATAAGTTTGGTTATATTTCCACACTTGGCGGAAATTTTATTTTCAATAAAAATATTGTCAAAAGGACTATTAATAAATTTCCTGATTCTCATTGTGCAGAAGAGCGTCTGATGTGCATGAAATTAAACACACACGGCTATAAAACAAAGCGAATTGGCACTATCTCAATGATACATGACAGTTCTGGTGAAAATATATCTTTATTAAATTTCATTAAAAAAAATATATGGTACGCTTATGAAAATTATGTGCTTTTCAAACACTTAACAAATAAAGAGAGAATAAAATATGCGGATCCGCATTTTTTTCTTTTATTAATAATTGCATTTTCAATTTCCTTATCGTTGTACTTTAAAGATATTTTATTTCTTTTAGTTATAGCGCTTATATACATTGCTGTATGCGTTAAATTTTTTAGTAAAAGAGTATATTTCGGAACAAAAATTGCAATTATTACTGCCTTCATAGATAGTTTCTTATTCTATATCCGCTCCCTTGCTCTTCTTTATTATTTACTTAAGCCATCAAAAACGGAATATTTAAAGGTGGAAGAAGTAACTTAGAATATAAATAACAAATCATTTCTTGCAAACTAAAAGCCATCCTGGTGTAAAAATAGATAAAAAATCCATAAGTTTTTTATGTTTTAGATAAGATTGTAATATATTATTACTTATATGCTTATATGTAATATTTTCTATATTAAAATTGCATTTATGAAGAATTGAAATAATTCCAAAGTATGTTGGATAATTGATGTATAAGCATGAATCTCCTCTTTTAAAAAATCTCACACTTTTATTTTGCCATTTTTTTGGTAAAAACTGTAAAAACGGAAGATGTACATGTGATTCGATAGGCCATAGCTTATTCGGTCCAGCCAAAAATAATATACCGCCCTTTTTGAGGACCCTGTGGATTTCATTAATGAGTTTCTCATGAGAGTCTACGTGTTCTATTAAATAAGAACAGATAACAACATCAAAAGTTTCCGTCATGAAAGGAAGATTATACGCATTTGCATTTTCATATACAACGCTAATTTTCTCCTCTTCCGCGCGAAGTCTTGCTAAGTTTAGCTTAACCTCGTCTAAGTCAATACCTGTTACGTCGGAACAAAC